>JAFDIC010000217.1 GCA_019308525.1 Deltaproteobacteria bacterium | reverse complement strand
GGAAAAGATAAAGGCTCCTTCACTCAGGGTTCCGCCCAACAATGTCGAAGCAGAGCAGGCGGTCCTGGCAAGCATCCTGATCAACAATGACGCCATAAACCAGGTGATGGATACCCTCTCACCCGATGACTTCTACAGGGAGCCCCACGTCCATATATTCCAGGGGATGATCGACCTCTATAACAGTAACGAGCCCATAGATCTCATCACCCTTTCCCGGCACCTTTCAAAAAAGAACTCCCTGGAAAAGGCTGGAGGAAATGACTACCTTGCCTCCCTGGCGGATGCCGTGGCCACGTCGGCAGGGGTTATATACCACGCCGAAATTGTCCGTGACCTGTCGGTGAGAAGAAAGCTCATCAACCAGTGCTCGATGATTTCGGACGCCTGTTTTCACGACTGGCATGAGACGGAATCCCTGCTGGATATGGCCGAGCAGTCCATTTTCAGCATCGCAGAGGAGAAGGTCGGAGAGGGGTTCACCACACTCAACGAAGTGGTAAAGCAAAGCTTCAAGAAACTCGAGAGTGTGGCCGAACACGAAGGCTTTGTTACCGGCGTGCCTACAAGCTTCCATGACTTCGACGAGCTGACCGCGGGGCTTCAACCGGCCGACCTGATTATCATCGCCGGGAGGCCCAGCATGGGAAAGACAGCCCTTGCCTTGAACATAGGCTACAATGCCGCGGCCAAGACCGGTAAGGGAGTGGCCATCTTTTCCCTGGAGATGTCAAAGCTGCACCTGGGGATGAGGTTGCTGGGGTTTCATTCAGGGATCAATGCCACAAAGCTCAGGACGGGCTTCCTGAAGGATGCTGACTGGATGAAACTGACGGAGTCGGCCAATACCCTCTCTGAACTGCCCATCTACATAGATGATGATTCGGGGTTGAGTGTGCTGGATATGAAGGCCAAGTGCAGGAGGCTGATGAAGAAACAGGAGTTGTGCCTTGTTATCATCGATTACCTTCAACTGATCCAGGGGAGGCAGTCTGCTGAATCAAGGCAACTCGAGATATCTGAAATATCCAGGTCCCTGAAGGCCCTTGCAAAGGACCTCAACGTTCCTGTCCTGGCCCTCTCCCAGTTGAACAGGAAAGTGGAAGACCGTCCCAACAAACGCCCTCAGCTTTCAGACCTCAGGGAGAGTGGGGCCATAGAGCAGGATGCAGATGTGATCGCCTTCATCTACAGGGACGAAGAATATCATCCCACCACAGAGGAGAACAGGAACGTAGCGGAGATCATCCTTGCCAAGCAGCGAAACGGTCCTACAGGCTATTTTAAGTTGTACTTTGAAAAGGAATATACCCGTTTTCGCAACTACACTGAAGAAGAGTACACATAGCAAACGCAGGGGTTTCGACAATAGAAAAGGTGTACGGCAAAACAAACGGACTAAAGGCAAGCCAGTTAAAACGCCTCCAGAATATTCTCCGCCGAAAGATATCGCCTCACGAGATCGTCTCCCACGAACTGGCACGACAACTATCCAGCATTTCGAGGGAAATCAGGAGACAGGTGGGTCTCCTGGCGACTCGGAAGGGGGATATCGTCCAGGTCGTGGTGGGGGATAACAGGCGCATCTGGATACCAGATCTCGGGAGATACAGAAAAGGCCCTGGTCGGCTCAGAGGGGTGAGGGTGATCCATACACACCTGAACGGAGAAGGGCTCACGAGGGAGGACCTCACAGATCTGGTGCTCCTCGGTCTTGACCTCATGGTCTGCATCCAGGTAGACGACAAGGGGATTCCGGGCCAGATCTCCTATGCCCATATTCTTCCGCAAGGCCGGCGCGGAGAGGGGTGGAGTATCACGAAGGTGCCGGATATAGGCCGACTGACCTCGGATTTTCAGGAACTGATACGATTCCTGGAAGACGAACTGGCCAAAAGCGGCGGATCCAAATCGCTGGCGCGAGGTCCGAATGACAGGGCGGTCCTGGTCAGCGTGACAACGGGGTCATCCTGGAAAGCAAGGGAATCCCTGGAAGAACTGAAGGAATTGGCCCTTTCCAATGAACTCGAAGTGGTTGACATGGTATATCAACACGTGCGGAAGGTAAACCCGGGATTCTTGATCGGTAGGGGGAAACTCAGTGATCTCGTGCTCAGATGCCTTCAGACAGGCTCGAATCTGCTGATATTCGACAACGAACTGACGCCTGCCCAGGTGAGGACCCTGACGGATCACACGGACTTGCGGATTATCGACCGCAGCCAACTCATACTGGACATCTTTGCCAGGAGGGCGGTCACCAGGGAAGGAAAGATACAGGTGGAACTCGCCCAGTTGAAATACCTCCTTCCCCGGCTTGCGACCAAGAACACGGCCATGTCCCGGCTTACGGGCGGGATCGGCGGTAGAGGCCCGGGGGAGACAAAGCTGGAGATAAACAGAAGGCGTGTAAGGGAACGTATTGCACGGTTGAACAGGGAGTTGAAGAAGATCAGGGAGCAAAGAGAAGATCGGCGCAAGCTGCGAAGCTCCAAAGGATTACCTGTCGTATCTATAGTGGGTTACGCCAATGCGGGCAAATCAACGCTTCTCAACAACCTGACCTTAAGCAACGTTGGGGTCAAGGACCGTTTGTTCGAGACCCTTGACCCGAGTAGTCGAAGATTGAGATTCCCCCGAGAGAGGGAAGCGATTATCACTGACACAGTCGGGTTTATCAGGGATCTTCCAAAGGACCTGTTTGATGCCTTTGCAGCCACCCTGGAGGAGCTCAGGGATGCTGATCTCTTGCTCCACGTGGTAGATGCCAGCAGCCCGCGTATGGAGGAGCAGGTGAAGGCGGTCAACCGGATCCTGGAAACTTTAGACCTGGCGCGCATCCCGACCCTGCTGGTGCTCAACAAGTGCGATCTTATAGGGAGAAGAGAAGCTTACCTCTGTGCTGAGAGAATGGGAGGAATTACTATTTCGGCTGTCAATCCGGAAACATTTTCCCCTCTGATCCAAAAGATAGAAGAGAGCATATGGCCTCGTTCTACCAGCCCTTCGACTTCCACAGGGTACCATTCCTGGCGATCACCAGGCTCTCGCACCGCAGAAGTGAATTGACAAGGGCGGTTCCTTCCTCCGGCCCCATGACAAACACGCCCGTGGCCAGGGCGTCAGCTTCCACGGCAGAGCCGGCCCTGACTGAGACGCTCGTGCTCAGCTCGGGAGAAAGGCCTGTTCGTGGATCTACGATGTGGTGAAACATTTTTTCCTTGTCAAAATAGATCTCGTAGTTGCCAGAGGTGGCCACGCCGCCGTGCCTCAAGTGTATGACATCAGGATAGTTCCCTTTTTTCGATGGATCCTCTATGGCTATGGTCCACGGCCTATCCCCTGCCTTGGTGCCCCTGGTCATGATATCGCCCCCGGCATTCACCAGGTGATTCCTGATTCCCTTCTTGGCAAGAAGATCTGACGCCCTGTCCACTATATAGCCCTTTGCGACCCCGTCCAGGGTGATCCCCATGCCGTGCTTCTTGAACTCTATACCTTTCCCCGCAAGGACCACCTTGTCACTCCCGACAAGCTCCGCTGCCTCCCTCAAGCGTTTCCGGGGTGGCATCAGTTTGCCTTTCGCGCCCACGGATTCCTGGAAGAGATCCACAATGGGTTTGACTGTTACATCGAATGCGCCATGGGTTAGCCTGTAGTATCCGAGCGAACGCTTGATGACATGGAACAATTCCGGAGGAGCATCCTTGAGATACCCTTCCCTGTTGAGCAGGGACAGGGCCGTGCTCCGGTCGAACCGGCTCAAGACACCGCTCAGCCTGTCTATCTCTTCAAATGCCAGGCCCATGGCATCCTGTGCCTCGTCTCTGGAAGGATGGATAAGGGTCATGGATACGAAGGTTCCCATGGCCAGCCTGGTCTCAGATACCTTGTACATCCTCCTGTTGAATTTCACGGCCTCGGCAGTGACAGGGAAAAGACCGGCCGAGAAGATCCCGACACCCAGCAAACCGGAAATCCTCAGGAATGCTCTTCTATCCATCGTCTTATCAAGGGAATAGGGATTTGCTCTCTGTTTCATGGTGATCCTCCAATTGATGGCAATGGGTTTTTTCTTAACACTTGGAGGAAAAGATGGCAATATATTTGTTCGTCTGAAAGAACCCGGCCCTATTCATTTCTCACAATACCTACCTCCCCGAGGGGTCTCCCCGACAGGAAATTCAGGAGCAAGAAAGAGACAAGTCCAAACATAATAGTGGGAAAAAACACTACCGCGTGCCATAGGATCGCGGCGGAAAGGGCCTCTTCTTTTCCAACCCCAAAGAAAATGAACCCGTATTGAACCGAAAGATGGAAAGTTCCCACATAGCCGGGCGCAGACGGAATCATGACACCAAAGGAGGCCATACTCATTATAAGGAAAGCGGCGAGAAAAGGGAGATCAAGCCCCAGGGCATTCTCAACAAACTCAACCTGGTAGAGGTTCAAGAACCAAACAAGGAGGGAATAGAAGACAATCAAGATCCATTTCAAGGGGTTTTTTACCAGGACTATTCCAAGGCTGAAATTCTCTACAGCGTTGATTATCCTGGCGCGGGGGCTTGAAGGCAGGAAAAAAAGCAACCTGTCAAACAACTTCAGAAAGTACCCTGTCCTGTAACGCAGGCACAACAAGAACATGAGAAAAACGAGGTAGGAAGGGAGCAGAATGAAACCGGTTATTCTCAGCTTCTCTGAAACGGATCGCCACTCGGCCGTGAACTCGGTTCCAAGGAGGCCTATGACCAGTATCAGCAACAAGGTGAAACCGTCAAAGAGCCTCTCCACCACGATCGTACCAAAGGCGGAACTGGCGCTTATCCTTTCCCTGTGTCCCAGGTAGTTGGCCCTGATGAATTCTCCCATCCTGGCGGGAAAGATGCTGTTGGCGCCGAAGCCGATCAGGGTAGTGGAAAGTCTGTTTAGAAACCCTGTTGTCTTGATGGGCTCGAGCAGTATCGCCCATCTCCAGGTTCGAACTACGAACTGAAAGAAGGTGAGCCCCACTATTAGGAGGATATAGAACGGATGAGCTGATTTGATTACCGCCCAGACCCTCCCCAGGTCCACACCCCGCAGGGCAAGATACATGAAGACGGCACTCAGGAACAAACCTGTCCAGAGCTTCAGATTCCAGGACTTGTTCAACCTGTCTTGCCCCCTTTCAGGGATGCGGATAAAGGAGCGGAGAAATGATTTTTCAAGACCTCTCTGGCCTCTTTGATGTCTTCCTCTATCTGCTATGCGAGCTCCTCCACGCTTTCAAAAGACCTTTCATCCCTTAAGCGATGGACGAAGTTTATCCTTATTGTCTTCCCCAGGAGGTCTCCGGAAAAATCCAGGAGATGGGTTTCTACGCTCAGAGGATTCTTTCCGCCGAAGGTTGGATTGTAACCTATGTTGGTTACCCCGTCATAGACGCCGTCTTCCAAAAGGACGGTTGCGGCATATACGCCCCTTTTCGGTATCAGTTCATCCACGAGCCTCAGGTTTGCCGTGGGAATCCCGAGGAGTTTCGCTCCCCTGCCGGCACCCTTGATCACGGTACCACAGATCTGGTAGTGCCTGCCCAGGAAGATCTCGGCCTCAGAAACCCTCCCTTCCTGTACCAATTTTCTGATCGATGTGCTGGACACAAGTTTATCACCCACGTATACAGGTGGTACCACATGTACCGCAAATCCCAGTCTGCGGCCCATTTCGCGCAGCAGGGCGATATCTCCCTGGCGGCCGTACCCGAAGGTGTAATCATACCCCACAACTATTTCCCTTATGCCTATCTTCTGGACAAGAATTTTCTCGACAAAGTCCTGTGCGGAAATGGAGGCAAACTCCCTGGTAAAGGGAATGCACAGGATCATGTCGATTCCGGCACCGGCTATGAGTTCCAATTTTTGTTGAGTGGGCGTGATAAGGGGGGGGCCGTTTCCGGGTTTCATGACCCGCACGGGGTGGGGTTCGAAAGTCATTACAGCCGACTCCCCTCCTATTGCCTTGGCCCTTTCCCGGGTCTTGTGGAACAGTTCAAGGTGTCCCCTGTGTACCCCGTCAAAGTTGCCGATGGTAAGCACTGGATTCTTCAAAGGATGTTCTATCTTCTCAAGATCTCTTATGATTTTCATCTTCTACCGGTCTTCTCCAAGAAAAACGGGCCTGACATGGACTAAGAAGCAATTCCCAAGCAGGATCAGCCCTGAAATCTAATGCAATCACGACGCCTCGCAGAAGCACGGCACAGCAAGAAGCTCCATCTGCAAGTTGGGCTGGCGAAATCCCGCCCTCGGGAGCGCGCGAATGTTCAGCGATGAGGCCTACTTAAAAGTACGGCGGAACGACTAAACATAAAGCGCAACATAGCAGATGGACTCTATACGAAGCCGTCAATTTAGGGATTGACATGAACTGCTTGATAATATAAATATTTATCTGAAAACATCAACTCTATTTTCAGTGCCGAAGTGGCGGAATTGGTAGACGCGCTAGGTTCAGGGTCTAGTGGGCGCAGGCCTGTGCGGGTTCGAGTCCCGCCTTCGGCACCATGTTGACTTCAAGGGGTTATGGGATTTTCCACAACCCTTTTTTCTTTTGAGACGGCAATTGGTCAACACTTTTCAGATAATCCTGAAACCGGTTGATCGCCTCCTTCAGATCCTTCTCATCCACCGGGTTCTATCTGTGGAATATCTCTCCCCGAATCCGCGATTGACGGGGTTTTGAGGGTGAAATAGATTGAAAAACCTCGTTGGATCAGGATATGTATTGCAACCAAACAGCACAAACTGAGCCAACG
>JAFDIC010000216.1 GCA_019308525.1 Deltaproteobacteria bacterium | reverse complement strand
CTATTTTTCTCTGCTCAAGGCTCCAGTGCAAAGAGTTGCCGCACCTATGGTCCCGATTCCGGGCAGTGGGGTCCTGGAAGACCTTTATATCCCGAACAAAGATTCTATCATACGCGCGGTAAAGCGCACTCTTTAATTTCTCTCTGGGGTTAATTCCCCGCAGCTTGCTGCGTATGGTCATGTACAATAGCGCTGGATGTGTCATGGACTTTAGGGTATCCAGGAGCCAGGAGTCAGAACCCAGAGGTACAAAACTAACACGGAGCCGTTTGTGTGGTTGGCTTGTTCTGGCTTCTGAATTCTCGATACCCCGCTGCTTGCGGCGAGGTCGTTCATTCGACATTGAAGACTGGTAGAGATCATGGGCAGCCACGGGCTCCATGTGAACTGACAGGGGGCGGACTTTGTCATCCCCAGCTATCCGCACAAGAAGGCTTGAGATCGCTGGCGGAAAAGGGCTTCAATCGTCTTTTCCCTCCCAGGATACGTTCAAGGTGCCCCTGAACTCCCTGAGAACTAGAAGAGGAGCTACAACACGCATATGATAGCGCCAATCCTAGTGCCCAAGTTGGGTATGACACAGCAAAATATCACCGTGGTGAAATGGATTAAGACCGATGGAGAGCCAGTACGAAAGGGCGAATCAGTAGTTACCATCGAAACAGCCAAGGTAGCGTATGATGTAGAAGCTCCAGCGTCAGGTCTGGTATTCAGCCTTAGAAAGGTTAAGGATAAGGTGAAAGGTGGGGACACCCTTGGCGTTGTTGCTGAAAACCAGGAGGAATTCGAAAGGTACAAGGCTGGCCTGGCCCAGGGACAGGAGGCCAGGGTTGGGTTTGAGTTTGAAGACGCAGAGCCGAAAGAAGGGGTCAAGCTTTCCTTTGAAGACGAAGAGGAAAAAACAGTGGAAGCTTCATCATCTCTGGATCTAAGAGATCGGAAAATCCTGAAACGAATCCCTTTCATAGGCATGCGCCGTACTATAGCTGACAACTTGGTCTCCAGTCTCAAAGCCGGGGCCCAGCTAACTATAGTCTCCGAGACAGACATGACGGAACTGGCACGCTTTCGCGATCACCTCATGCTGGATTATCCTGATGTCAGGATCACCTTCGTAGACATTTTTGTCAAAATTCTTGCCTTTGCCTTGAAGGAGTTTCCGATAATCAATTCTTCTGTAGTAGATGATGAAATTGTCTGCTGGGACGAATACCATATAGGTGTGGCCATGGCCCTGGAGGCAGGGCTGGTGGTTCCTGTTGTTCGAGATGCAGACAAGAAAAGCCTGGTGCAAGTCAGCCGCGAGATCAAGAAGCTTGCCAAGAAGGCCAGAAACAACGAGCTGACCCCTGGGCATTATCATGGAGGGACATTTACTCTGACCAGCGGGGGAAAGGTGGAAACAGATATCATAACGCCTATCATCAAACCGCCGGAAAATGCGATCCTGGCCATTGGAAAAATCGGTCCCAGGCCAGCGGTATATGAAGGACAGCTGGCCATCCGAACCATGACATATCTGTGCTTGACCCATGACCATCGGGTTATTGATGGAGTCCCTGCTTCCCTGTTCCTCGGGAAGCTGAAGGAGATTGTTGAGTGCCCGGAATTGTTCAAGAAAATTCTCAAATAGACAGAGTATCAAGGAATGTAGCCGAAGCTCTTGATCAAAGCTTAGTAGGATGGGTCACATTGCTTTTATGGCATCAAAAAGTTTTATGACAAGTGAGACAAGTGCATCAAAGGAATTCGGTGATATGAACATATGTGAATACGATCTGCTTGTCATAGGTGGGGGCCCTGGTGGTTATTCCTCCGCAATCCGTGGAGCACAGAAGGGAATGAAAACCGTTTTGGTAGAACGTGATGTTATGGGCGGTACATGTCTCAACAGGGGCTGTCTGCCAACTAAGACGCTGCTTGAAGACACACTTATGATCGCCGCCCTCCGGAGTTCCCAGTTCCTCAGGGGCGAGATGAAAATCAGCTTCAAGACCATAGCCCAACGAAAGGCCATGTTGGTGCAGGGAGCCGTGGCTGGGATTATTAATACGGTAAAAGCGAACGGCGTAGAGATATTGGAAGGAAACGCCCGCTTCATGGGCCCGGGAGCTGTCGAAGTTGATATGAAAGGAGTCGAACCCAAGAGGATTTCGGCCAAGAAAGTAATCATAGCAACAGGGGCTGCCATCGAATATGAACAGGGCATTGAAGTGGACCATGATCATGTATTGACTACCGAAGATGCGCTCCGCCTTGTGGCGCCCCCACGTAACGTGGCTGTAGTGGGCTCGGGGAACCGAGGTGTTGAGTTTGCTTCAATTTACAACAACCTGGGAATTGCGGTGGTTCTTATTGAAAGGGAAAAACGCATTTTGCCCAAGGAGCACAGGTGGATATCCCAGAGATACAAAAAAATACTTGCTGGCCGCGGGATAAAGGTACTGACCAGGACAACGGTGAAGGCAGCAAGAGCGATAGGTGGTCAAGGGACAGTGCTGATCCTTGAGTCGCCCAAAGGAGAACAGGAAGTAAAGGTGGACAAAGTAATAATGGCCATATCCAGGACCCCTTCTTTCCAGGGTCTGGACCTGAAATCCGCGGGACTATCGTTGAATCAGGGCATGCTGGAATACGGAGCAGGGATGCAAACGGAAGTGGAAGGTATCTACGTGCTTGGGGATGCTGCCGGTCGTCCTTATTTGGCGCATAAGGCTATTGGCCAGGCCATAGCCGCTGTTGACCACATGCTGGGACTTGAGCTCGACGGGCGGCCCCGGTTTATTCCAAACTGCATTTATGGAGACCCAGAGGTAGGGTCAGTGGGAATTACCGAGTATGAAGCAAAAAAGGACAATCGCAAGGTCAGGACAGGAGAGTTCTATTTTGTGAGAAATGGACGCGCAGGAAGCATGGGGAAAGAAGAGGGGTTCATACTGATGGTTTCGGACGCGGAAACCAGTGCTGTTTTGGGCGTCCATATTATGGGTCCCAGGGCCACCGAACTCGTGTCACTGGGTGTGATGGCCATACAACAAGGGGTAGACGTGAACCATCTTAAGAAAACGGTTTTACCTCACATGACTTTTTCAGAATCCTTTTTTGAGGCCGCAATGGCTATCGATGGAGAAGCCATCCATAGTGCTCCTGGATAAGGAATAGCTTAAGCAAGGGGATGTACGGACTTGTTCTTAGTTGGATATCAATGCTGAAAGGGAGACGTGTATGTATAAAGGATCAGGCGTGCATCATGTAGGTATGGGGGTTCGGGACTATGAGAGAATGACATCCTTTTATGGAGAAACCTTGGCGTTCAAAAAGGTCTTTGCGGAATTTCCCGAGGAAGAGCAGGAGATGAACGAGGTGTTTAGGATGCCCCATGTCAAATTCAAGGGGATTATGTTCCAGCAGAAAGCTGGGGGGGTGGTCTTAGAGTTAATCAGAATGACGAATCCTGTCCCAAAGCCTATCCGCAGGGAAACAAGATATGGTGACATTGGCGTCGCAAAGATAACGATTTCAGTTTCTGATGTGGAGACATTCTATTCAGAAATGAGAGAAAGGATCAACTTCTGCGCTGTACCCAAATCAACGACCGTTCCCGGAGGGGCAGATTATCATTTTTTGTATGCTAAAGACCCGGAGGGTAATTTCATAGAGTTTGTTTCAAGTCCGAAGACAGAAATGCAAAATGGATTCGGGGGCACCCTCTGGATAGGCGTGAGTGTAAGTGACCTCGATCGATCCATGTCATTTTATCAGCAATATTTAGGTTTTGATTCCGTGGTTCTGAGTCCTCATGATAGTTTCTCTGGACTTGTCGATGAGATTTCACACGGTGACAGGACAGAGGTCAGGTCTTGTCTTCTTTCAAACAGCAAGGGTGGTGAGAAGTTGGAACTGTTTGAGGTGCAAAACCCACGTGGAAGGTCAATCCCCTTTTCTTCATATTGGGGAGACTTCGGTTACTTGGAAGTCGCTCTCCTGTGCAGCGACATCCACGAGATGGGGAAATACTTCGAAGAAAAAGGGATCGAATTTGTTGCAAGGCCTACTTTGGCCCTGGATGAGCCTGATTTTGAAGGCTGGTATCTTTATCTTAGAGACCCTGACGGCATCCTCGTGGAGGTGATTTCTATGATTTCCAAATAGCCTGATGCCAGGATTTTACGAGTTTTGAGTAAGGGACAGTAAGTCCTTTGTAGGCTAAGACAAATACAGGAAAGGGCAATCATACCTTGTTTGTGAACTGAGGCCTGTAATCAGGGAGTGGCGCGCCTGCCATTGATTGGAGAGACCATAAAACATAGAAGAAAGTAGGAGGTAACAGTTATGAAAAAAACAGGGACCACTTTTTTGGCCTTTTTGGCTTTCATGCTCTTAACCCTATCTTTTCAAGCATATCACGCCGAGGCTGGTTCAAAGATCCTGAAAATTGGTACCATCTTTCCACTGACCGGACCCGCAGCACCGGGCATGGGCCCGGAGGCCACTGACGGTGTGAGGGCGGCGGCCGATTGGATCAATGAAAAGGGTGGTATTTCCATCAAGGGGCAAAAGTATAAGATGGAGATCATAGCTGAAGATAATAAAAGCACGCCTGAGGGTACCGTAGCGGCCGCAAACAAGCTCATATTCAGCCACAAGGTAAAGTTCATTTCCGGACCGATTATACCCTGGCTGAATATTGCCATGACACCCGTCAGCGAGCAGGCCAAGGTGCTGCGTTGTTTGGTGGATGGGACGGGGACTCTTCAGGAGATGAATACGAACACGAAATATACCTTTGCTCCTTTTTTTGAGCTCCCACAGATTCCGCCCAT
This sequence comes from Deltaproteobacteria bacterium, assembly GCA_019308525.1. The sequence goes on along the minus strand of JAFDIC010000216.1, from coordinate 1,983 downwards.
TTACGATCATGCAGTCAAGAGTTATCCTGGTGTAAGAAAGATGGCAATCGTTAATCCCGATGAGCCCGGGGGGCATTTTTTCGCGGCAGTCTGTAAAAAGGCAGCCGAGAAACGAGGACTGAAGGTCGTTCAAACTGTATTTTACCCCTTTGATACGAAGGACTTCTACCCCATATGGACCAAAATGCTGGCACAAAAGCCAGATGCAGTCGATATGGGCCTGGGTATTCCTCCCTGGTACGCGGCCATCATAAAGCAAGGGCGTGAACTGGGCTTTTCAGGGCCCATCCTCACTCCCTCTGCCATACCTGATGTTTCAGTCTTCGTGAAACTGGTAGGAAAGGAATATGCCGATAAGATCCTCTTTAGCATTTCAAGCCTGTACAACCCGGAGGCATCCCCGGTTATGGAGGCAGTGAAGAAGCATATATTGGGCAAATACAGCTCCCAAGTTGTCGAGGCTCATCTGGGTGGATGGAGTTCCCTGTGGTGTATTGCGCAGGCCATAGAAGAAGCCCAAAGCCTTGACACCACTGTGGTGGCTGAAACATGGCGAAGAATGAAACGGATTGAAACTTTGAATGGTCCCGCGACAATGGGGGGACAGGATGTCTATGGAATTAACAATATAGTGTTGAGACCGGTCGGGGTGGGAAGAATCAAGAAGGGAGAAGTGAAGTTCATAGGGTATTTCCCACCTAGATTCCCCGAGCTTCCATAGAATCTGACGGTGGCCCATAAAAGAGGATATGAGGCGGGGGAAATTTGTGTCCTGCCAAACGGAGAAGTTCCCTTCTGAAACAATGATATTTCTTGGATAGAAGAGCCAACACCCTTTAGAGGAGGGCAACTTGAACCTCGATATCTTGCCCCAGTGCATCATTAACGGACTGGTTGCAGGCTGGATTTATATCCTCGTAGCCCTTGGCCTGACATTGGTTCTAAGCATCACAGGCATCGTTCAACTCGCCCATGGAGAAGTGTATATGTTGGGTGCCTATGGTTCCTACTATCTTTGCATAAGAGCGGGTCTTCACTTTTTTTTGGCTCTGGGGCTGTCCTCTGCTCTTGTAGGCATCATTGGAATTGGACTCGAAAGGTTTTTTTTCCGTCCCTTTAGGGGGCAGATGGATCGCGCCCTTATCATAGCCATCGGGCTGATCATTCTCCTTCAGAACACTGTGCTGGTTACGGCAGGTGGGACTCCAAAAGCAGCCCCCAGCCCCTTTTCGGGTGTGTTGGTCATCTTGGGTTTCAGGGTCTCATGGGAAAGAGTGGCCGTGATTCTTGTTGCCCTAGTCTTGGTTTCAGCACTTTTCCTCTTTATTCACAGGACAAAAACGGGGCAGGCCATGGTCGCCCTGTCCCAAGACAGGGAAGTCGCGGCCCTACAGGGTATAAACATTGACCGCATTTCCTCTTTTGCCATGTTCCTGGGTTGCGCCCTTGCTGCGGTGGCGGGAGGTTTGGTAGGCGCAATGTTCAATATTTCCCCTTTGATGGGTGGCTTCGCCTTGATGAAGGGCATCGCGGTGATTATCCTGGGAGGTCTCGGGAGTATTACAGGAGCCGTTGTAGGCGGCCTGATAATAGGCCTCATTGATGGCATAGTCCCACCCCTTTTGAATACTCACCTGGCCAGCCTGATGGGCTTTGGAGCCATTATCCTGATACTTCTCTTGAGGCCTCAAGGAATATTCGGACATGAGTAAAAGAATCACAATGGTAAAGCCTTTGGGCACTGGTGGCCTAGTCATATCCCTCTTTCTTGTCCCTTTGTTTGTGAAAGATCCCTATTTGCTTCATGTCTTCATATTGATTGGAGTCAACATTGTATTAACAAGCAGCCTCCGCCTGATCGCGATTACAGGCCAACTGTCACTGGGTCACGGAGGCATGATGGCCGTGGGCGCCTATACCTCGGTGTTGTTGGTGACTAAGCTGGCTCTTTCATACTGGCTGGCGTTACCCCTATCCGGCTTG
>JAFDIC010000215.1 GCA_019308525.1 Deltaproteobacteria bacterium | reverse complement strand
TACCAGGAACCCCAGAAGCGCCCCCAAATAACCTGCGCTCATCAACAGGAGCGGAACGGTCAAATGATTGGAACCGGGGTTGAGATAGAGCAGGATAAAGAGAAAGGCACCGGCTATGAAAGCCGTGCCTGCCGCCAGGCCGTCCATATTATCCAGGAGGTTGAAAGCATTGGTGATTCCCACCACCCACAGAATGGACAGGAAAAGGTTTATTGTCTTGGAAGTGGTCCAGTCCAGGCGAAAGCCAAAATACATCAGGATGGAGACAATGACTATTTGCCCTGCCAGCTTGTGCTGGGGATCCATGTCGAATATATCATCCCCAAGGCCCAAGAAGAAAATCCCTGCCGCGCAAAGTACCATCGGCAGGGACTGTCGCTCAAGAATATTCCAGTCCGTCAACACCGAGGCAAGGACCCAGGCCCCCAGGGTGGAACAGAAAATGCCGATACCCCCCAGCAATGGAGTGGTCTTTTTGTGCCACCGATCCACTTTTGGAACAGCGACCTGGCCCGTGTGGAGGGCCAACCTGCGAACAAGGGGGGTCAAAAGAAGGGAGATAGCGAGACCGCTTCCAAAAAGCACCAGATACAGGTAGCCTGGTTGACCAAACATCATCCTTCTTGCCCGCTCAGTGATCGCCTCACCAGATCTCTGTAAAGGCCATCCAGATCCCTCACCATCCTCTCCAGGGTGTATCGTTGGAGAACAAACTCCCTTGCCTTTTCGGCCCTGGCCTTGAGTCTCGCCGGTTCCTCCAGGAAAGAAACCAAGCCATTTCCCAGGGCCCCCGCGTCACCGGGTGAGACAAGGAGGCCATGCCGAGCCTCTTTATAACCCTGGGGGGTCTCCTTGTCAATCACCCCCATCAAGTCCCTCACGCCACCCACGTCGGTTGCTATGACAGGCACACCTGATGCCATTGCCTCGATCAGCGTTACCGGGGTCCCCTCGTTGAGAGAAGTCAGGACCAGCACGTCCAACGCGTGGTATAGCGAGCCCATATCCCTTGTCCAGCCGACGAAGTCAACGTACTCTCTCACCCTGGTTTGTTCCGCATACCTCTCCAGTTCCACCCTCAGTTCTCCGTCCCCGACGATGAGGAACTTGAAGTGACCGAGCTTGCCGGTCCCGGCCAAATATCCCATTGCATCGAGGAGCATCTTGTGGTTCTTTACGGCCGTCAATCTTCCGACAATGCCGACTAGAACGGTGTCTTTCCCTGTAGCACCAAGATGTCTCTCCCTCAAGGAATTGCCGTCACGTGCCGTGTTGAGCCACGTAAGGAGATCAAAACCCAGGGGAATGATAATAGTCTTGTCTTCGGGGGCGATACGATATTTCTGACAGATATCCTCCTTTTGCCTGCTGCTTATTACCACTATTCTGTCAGTATACCGGGCCAGGAACCTCTCTATCCCTATGAAGGCATTGGTCTTGGCCTTACTAAAATAGCTGTGAAATATGTGTCCGTGGAAAGTATGGACTGTCCTTACCCTTGGAGTCGGTCTGGCCAGCAGGTTCCAAGTTAATCCTGCCAGCCGCCCCAGGGTCCCGGCCTTCGCAGTATGGGTGTGGATTATGTCCGGTCTGAAATCCCTGATGATCCTTACCAGGGACCTGTAAACTTTTATGTCTCTCGCCGGCGATATTTCCCTTCCCAGCTCCGGGATCAGCACGGGAACTACCCCCATCTCCTTTGCCAGGTATTCCATGTCCCCTTCATTGCCCCCCACTTCACCGCAGACAAGGAGGCTCAGGTACGGGGACACCGAAAAGGCCTTGGCAAGAGAAATGGCCTGGATGGCCGGCCCGCCGATGTTCAGGCGAGATATGATTCTCAATATTCTTATGGGGTTTTCAACGGGCAGGGTCTTACCTAGCATGGTGACAGGAGGGCATCCCTATTTCTCTACGTGTATGACCAGGTAAAGACCAAGGAGGGTGAATACGATATTTGCCAGCCAGGCGGCCAGGATGGGCGGCAGGATGCCTGCCAGTCCAAGGGACCTTGCGGTCCCGAAAATCACCATATAGAGGAAGCAAATCCCGACCCCGATAGCCACGACTAGGGGTGTCGCATCTCCCTTCTGTCTCAAGGAAATCGCCATACCAATAATGGTCATTATAAAGACGATGAAAGGAAATGCTACCTTGATGTGCATGTCCACCAGGTACCTGGTATTGTCATAGCCCTCCGACTTTACCCTTTTGGCATACTTCTTGAGCTGCCAGTAGCTCATTTCTTCAGGCCTCCTGTGACTCTTGGTAAAGGCCTCGGGTGTCTCGGGAATTCTTAATCGGTATCTGTCGAATTTCCGGAGTTCATAGGTCCCATCTTTCGCCGCTACCTGCACAATTCCATCCCGGATCTCCCACTCCCCTTCCTTCCAGACCCCTGTCTTGCCTTCGATTCTCTTGACCAGACGGAATGCATCGTCAAAGAAGTAAAAACTGGGACCTTTCATCACCCCTCTTTTAGGATCAAAATGCTTCACCCAGTAGATGGCGTCGGCCCTCTTGTACCATATCTGGTCGCTTCCATAGAACAGCTCGGGTCCTCTCTTCTCCACCTCCGTCATCCAGATCTTGTTTCCCCTGGAACTGGTCAAGGGAACAAGGACCTCCGAGAACAGGAACAGCGCTCCTCCCAGGATAAGAGAGATCATGAATACCGGTGATGCCGCGCTGAAGATATTTATCCCGCTGGCCTTCAAGGCCGTTACTTCATTCCTCTTCCTCATGGAGGAAAACATCACTATGACCGCGATCAAGACCGCAGGCGGCAGCATCTGAACGAGGATCAGGGGGCATTTGTAAAGAAAATAGAGAAACCAGGGACCCTTCGAAACCTGCGCCTCGATAAAATTATCAATTCTCTGAAGGAAATCGATGACCAGGTAGATAAAGAAAAGGACCGCTTCACAGAGCACCAAAGACTTCAAATATTCTCCCGTGAGATATCTCGCCAGGATTCTCATCTCACCTGTCCCCGGAGGCCTGGGTCAGCCTGAAGATGATCCTTTCGAGGAGGGGTAAAGGGCGTTCGTTAGCAGCCCGGTAGAAAAGATATCCGCACGCAAAAGAGAGGAATATTACGGGCAGCCACGGACCCACATGAGGAGGCAAGACCCCTGTTTCGCCGATGCTCCTCACGCCGGCCAGGCTGATGTAGTAGAGAAAAAACACGAGCAAGCTGATCGAGATACCCAAAAAACGTCCTCTTGCCTGTATTTGCGCACCCAAGGGGACACCTATAATCCCCATAAAGAATACCGCCAACGGGATGCTAAATTTTTCCATCAGGGCGATAACCATCTCGTTATGACCCGTTTCATCGCTTATTCTCTTCTTGACGCCGTCCATGAGTTCTCCTAGGGTCATCTCCTTGGGTGACCTCTCCCTTGAAGAGATAGAAGGCATAATATCGTCCAGTCCGATATTGATGTTGTAGGTATCGAACCCAATGGTCCTGACTGCTTCGAATCGTTTCCCCACGCTGAATATGGTCCCTTCCTTGAACTGGATCGTGATTATCCTGGCCCTGGGATGGAGCAAGATCCTCCCCTCCCTGGCCACTATGGTATTGGTCGCTGATTTCTCACGCCGATCAACCAGAAAAATATTCTTCATCACCCCATCTCTCGATGACAAGCTATTGATATAAAAGGTGATATTGTCAAAGGGCTCGCAAAATACCCGTTCCTTCAATCCGAGATCGGCCTTTGACTGGGCGATCTTGAACACTAGGTCCTTAAAGGACCTGTTCCCCCACGGGGCCCCAAAAAGACTTATGAGCATTGCCATTGAGAAGATCAGCAGTGAAACAATCAGGACGGGCGGAAGCATCTGGTAAAGACTTATGCCGGAGGACTTGAGGGCCAGGATTTCGTTGTCCCCGGACAGCCTCAGGAAAGCCAGAAATACCGCCATTAGACTGGCAGCCGGCAGTGCGAACAGGAGCACCCTGGGCATAAGATAGATGATCATTTTCAGGAGAAGAACGGGGTCTACCCCACGGTTGAGGACCCATTCGATGATATTCATCATCCTGGCAGCCAGCACAATAAACACAAACACGAGAAGGCAGGTGAGAAAAGTGGGCCAGATCTCGTTAAGAATGTATTTGTTAAGGGTTTTCTTCATTGGATGCTTCTGCGAGACTCTTGACACACAATCCTGGTTTCTCTACCCTGCCCTCTGTGATCCCAAAGCGAATACGAAATCATTTCTCTCCCCTCAGGCTATTGCATCACATCTCCTCTCCCGTGACACGACGGTATGCCTCCAGCACTTTCCTTGCCGCAGCCTCCCAGGTTGTCTGAGCCGCTGTCTCCCTGGCCTTCTGCCCCATCTCTTTCCGCTTATTGCCGTCCGAAGCCAGTATCTTGATTCTCGCCGAAATCTCGCCGAGATTGGCCCCGTCAACTATAAAACCGTTCTCTGCGTCCTTAACCAGGTCTTTCGCTCCTACCCGATCACTAATGACAACCGGGAGACCAGAGGCCATGGCTTCAGTGACCACCATTCCGAACGTATCAAACTCGGAAAGTAGGGCGAAGATATCCGCTGCGCGGTAAATTGTGGGGAGATCATGGCGGACGCCCGCAAAAAACACTTGTTCAGTCAAACCAAGAGAAGAAACAATGGCCCGGTACTTCTTGATATTCCCCTTGCCGACCACAAGCAGCTTCAAGTCCCTGTGATGGCTTTCATTCCTGCTTCCAGCCATGGCCCCCAGGAGTCTGTCCAGGCCCTTAAGTTCGAAATTCATCCCCGCAAAGAGAATCAAGAGGTCATTTTGTGAAACCTTGAATTCGGCCCTGACCCTGTTCCTGTCCCCCTCATCACCTCTTGAGAATACCTCCGGGTCAACCCCGGGATGCACTACCTGGACCTCATGCTCTCTTGCATAATACTCGACTTCAAACTTCTCAGCCGCCAGGGACGAGACCGGTAAGACATACTTACAGGCCCTGGGTGCTGAAAACATCTTCCTCTCCACCCACACCGTGGCTCGATCGAAGAGGCTCAGCAGTTTCTTTCTCCGCACCTCCCTTACCCAGATGCGATGCGGGATGAAGTGCATGGAGCATATATCGGCTTCCAATATCCGGTCGTGGGCGTGGACCACATCGAATTTCATGCTCCTGATCTTCCTGGCAGCGAAATAAGCGAAACTGACCGTGGTAAGCCACCTGGGGAACCTGATGAGTGGCAGATAGTGGAACTTGACCCGGTTCGACCTCGCCCGCCATTTGTTTGCCAATACGTGGATATCGTATCGAGGTTCCCGGGCCAGATGCTCCGTTAGCTCGCAAACAAAACGCTCCCCGCCTCCCATTAGACCATACTTGGGGACCACAATCGCAATCTTCTTTTTCCCGGACTTCATGAGCGGGAAACCGGGGATCTGGCCGAACCGTGAAGGATAGCAATCATTGCGAAAGTGAGACACAAGAGGGTTTCGAGAGAATGAACGGACACAACATTGAACAACCCATAAACGGAGAACAACACCAGGGCCCCGGCAGATGCGCGACCGTAAAGGCGTCGCCACTCTGCATCCGCTTTATGTATGACCTCTCTTGTCATCAAGGCGGCCTTGAGCATGATCCAGATAAAGAGTCCGCCTCCAACCAGGCCTGTCCTCACCAGGATTCCGACCCACATGCTGTGAGAAGAGCTGATAGCCGCGGTCGGGTGCCGAAAGCGCAAGGGCACGCGGGCCCTGTAGGCCTCAATATCGATGGCCTTTGGGTTGCTAAAGGTGCTGATGCCGAACCCGATTCCCTTTACGGGATGCTCCCTGATCAAAAGGTAAGAAACATAAGCGAAGGTCAGACGCGGCCTGTAATCTACTTCCAAGGGGTTTCCCCGTAACTTGCCGATTGTGAAGGCTCCCAACACCATCCCCGCTGCAAGAGATATGACGAGCAACTTCTTGTTGTCCCAAAAGAAGGCCACAAACACCAGGGGTGCGGCTACCACCAGCCCCCTGGTCTGAACCGCAACCGCGGTGGCCAGCAGGACGAGCAAACAAACCACCAAGATTGTCCGGGACAAGGGACGGCGGACTACCTGAAACAGCGTCAAGGCAAAAATGGAGGCGTGTAAGGCCATGAATCCCACAGGTCCCACAGGATACTGAGGGTCTTCAGGAAGAAGACGCAGCAAAAGGGCACGGTCCCCTCCTATGTAGAAACCGTACAGCTGCCCGGCAGAAGAGATGGTAACCGAAACCACCACGACCCACATGAGCACCTGCAATCTTTCAGCGGTGTTGCAAAAGGCGACTATCAGGATGAAAAGGCCAATGTATTCGAGCAAGTGGCTTCGGAAATCATGGATGCTGGTCTCCAGGTCCAGGGCGCCGAACAGGCTAACAAAGGCCCAGAAGGTAAACAGGGCAACCGGGAGCGTGAAACCAGACCTCAAGAAAGACCAGTCCCTCTGTTTCACAATATGAGCCGTTGCCAAGGCCAGGGCCAAGTAGTAGCTGGCTTCCCGGATGGATGTGGCGTGTGGAAAGGGATTCAAGGACAAAACGATTCCTGTCAGCACAAAGACCGCCTTTGGAATAATCTGTAGCGCCTCACGGGGGATCCATTTCGACGCGTCCGTAACACCCACTATTACTCTTGATTCCATGATCAAAATCCCCTATAGACAAAACTCCAACAGCTTCCGTGTCACAACAGGTTCCACCTCTTCAACGGTCAACTTCTCCAGGCAAAGGCTCCTCATGCTGCCTCCACAGCCCGTTTCCTTGCAGGGCACGCAGGGGAACTCCTTTGAAATCACTTGATGTT
>JAFDIC010000214.1 GCA_019308525.1 Deltaproteobacteria bacterium | reverse complement strand
GGGACCGCCTGGAACCCTGTACGCTATGCCCTTAGGAGTCGTCGCAACGGCCTTGCTTTATACAAGGGTCTTTAAAGATACCAGCTTTCGGTCCTCCACGTGGAGCCCTCCTCCCCTGAAAGAAGTCCTCGGGAATCTGGCACGCAACCGTGGAAGCTTTGCCAAGCTATGGCTCGTGGTGGTTCTGAGAAGCCTGACCTATTTCAGCCTGTTCAGTTTTCTTCCGATCATCTTTACCCAGCAGGGGTTATCAACGTTGCAAACCGGAATTATGACTTCCATCTTCCTCTTTGGGGGCGCTCTGGGGGGGATTGTTGGGGGATGGCTTTCTGATCGCCTGCATGAACGATTTGTGATAGCAGGCTCCTTGGCCATGGCCTTCCCCACACTCCAGCTGGCACTGATGCTCCCGGGAGTATGGGGAACCATCTTTTTGCTGGTGGGTGGGTTCTTTCTCCTTTCGAGCGCTCCGGTTACCATTGCGTTGGGCCAGCGTTATACCCCTGGCTCCGCGGCCACGGCTTCCTCCCTCATGTTGGGGCTGGGTTGGGGGACTGGGGGGCTCCTCGTCACGCTGGTGGGGATGCTGGCCGACTATGTGGGACCCGTCGAAGCCCTCAGGATTGAAGGACTTTGCCTGGTAGTGGCGGTCCTTTTGGCCCTCGGGCTCACCCCCGTGGCAAAACCCCGGACCTAGCTCTAATATGAGGCGATATGGTTAAAGAAGTATCTCCCCTTTCTGTGGCACAGGAACACAAGGGATGTAAGCTGCTGCTTTATTGACACATTTCTATCTCTCTCCTATACTCACATCATCAAAACGTAACTCCTCAGTCCATAATAACGATACGAAATGGCCCCTATTGATCTGACAAGCGTGGAACCTTTTGAAATTTGTTCTATCAGACCGCCTACGGAAAACTGCAGTCTTACGTTCAGATTGACCCGGAACTGTGGCTGGAACCGGTGTCTCTTTTGCCCGGTCTACAAATACGGAGCACAATTCAGCAGAAGAAGTATCGAGGAGGTAAAAAGGGATGTAGACAGGGCAAAGGTTATAAACGATTTGTTGATCGAATATGGAATCGGAACCGGGTATTCAGCGCACACAAGTTACCAAGAAGCCGCCATATTGATTGAAAAAATACGAACCGCGAACATGGAAGAAAAAGAATCCGATCAAACAATTACGGTTCCTGACCACAATCGACCACTGCAGTCTGATCCCCCATCACCATCACCAATGGATGTGGAGAACGAAGAAGACGAGCGGCTGGTATGGTTTGCCTCCTGGTTTAAAGATAAACCTACCATAGAAGACAGCGTCTATCATATTCTGAACTGGCAATTAGGCGGCGGACAAGCGTGTTTTCTTGGCGATTCTAACTCACTTTTACTATCACCCGATTTTTTTGCAGAAGCTATAAAGTATATTAAGGATACCTTTCCGACTTTAAACCGATTTACCATATACGGGAGAACAAAATCGGCGGCTAAGAAGGACTTAAAAGATCTGAGGGCGTTTAAGGAAGCCGGCCTACACCGCATCCATTTCGGATTGGAGAGCGGAAATGATACAGTCCTCCAATTTATGAAAAAAGGCGTCACAGCCACTGAACATATACAAGGTTGTCTGAAGGTCAAAGAGGCCGGACTTTCCTGTTGTGTTTATGTCATGCCGGGATTGGGAGGGGCAAAATGGTCTGAGGAACATGCGATTGATACTGCCAAGGTCCTCACTGCAATCGCCCCTGATTATATTAGACTCAGGTCCCTTGAGATCTTTCCCAAAACAGGTCTTTCGGCCGCTGTACAAAGAGGCGACTTTATTGAGGCACCTGAGGAGCAAGTCATAAAAGAAATCAGGATAATAGTGGAACGTATCGAAGCTGAGTGTGAAATCGTCAGCGACAGTGCCTCCAATCTGTTGGACGTAAATGGAACATTACCCCTTGACCGAAGGAAAATGCTCGAAGTAATAGACGATTATCTATCACTCACGCCAAAAGAAAAACTGGCCTTCAGCTTGGCATCGAGATTGAGATCGTTTATCGGACAATACGGCGGTCTTACCCAAGATATACTGCATGCAGTTGCTCCCTACGTAACAGGTCACAAAGTAGACATATCTGGTGCGCCAAATCATGAGGTAGCGAATAAGATAAAACTCATACGGTCAAAATTGATGCCATAGTAGGCTCGTAAAGGACGGAGGCAAGTGAGTCATGAAACGCATCTATCCCCCACCAGAGGTAATTACCGAAAAGTGCATTGGCTGCGGCCTGTGCGTTGAGCTCTGCCCGAGCTTTGTGCTCGATATGGTGAACGAAAAGGCGTCAGTAGTGAGAGGCCGATGGTGTATTGGCTGCGGACACTGCGGGGCTGTCTGTCCAACTGCAGCCGTGCTCCATGAGGCAACCGCCGTCGAAAAGGGCCCATGGCCAGAACCGGGCCCAGCCACCTCTCCTGACACGCTCCTGCTCCTGCTTCGCGAGAGGCGCTCAGTGCGAGCCTATCGGGATGAACCTGTCTCAGATGAAATAATAGAACGAATCCTCGATGCTGGACGATACGCCCCAACTGGAAGAAACAGCCAAAACGTCCACTACGTGGTGTTGGGCTCACAGGAGGAGATCGCCCAGTTACGAGAGATGACCATGCGGTTTTACGAAAAGGTCTTTTCCCGGGTCCGGGGACGTCTCGGCGCCTTCCTGTTGAGGCTGTTGGCCGGCCGCAGGGTGGTGGAGTACCTGCAAGAATCCATCCCCAAGGTTGAGCACGTGAAGGAACTAATAGAACAGGGAAAAGACCCTTTGTTTTATCACGCACCTGCAGTGATGGTGGTCCACGCCGAATCGTGGGACACCTGTTCAGCGTTTAACTGCGCGCTGGCACTCTATAACTGCTCACTGATGGCCCACACGCTGGGGGTGGGATGCTGCTTCAACGGGTACCTGGAAAGCGCAATAAACAACGACCGCAGAATCAAGAAGCGGCTTGGCATTCCCCGTGAGCACCGATGTTTCGGAGCGATGACGCTCGGATACCAGGAGGTGAGATACCATTGGCTCGTAGAGCGTGACCCTGCGAAGGTAACGTGGCGTTAAAGGTAGGTAAAGGAGAAAGATGTGCCCTTTCATTGGACCGCTTCCTCATAAAATCTGAGATACCGTAGCAGTATGATACCTCCCAAGAGTAACAGGCCAAAGAACGTGATCCCCAGTGAAAAGAGGCCCTCCTCTCCCATAATCCCAATTCCGGCTGGGATAGCCCCCCCTCCTAAGAGAAAGGCCACGGGGATAGTGAGGGAAACTGCAACGTTCCGGACTTGAGGAGGGCCAACCTTAGCCAAGGCGGCGAAACCCGCTGGGAAAAAGCAGACGGCAAGCATAGGCTGTAAAAACAAAACAGGAACAATCCACAACCCCCGGGCCATACCTAACAGCACGGTCGCCATGCCGGTGGCCAGGAATACACCTCCCAGGGCCCGCTTTGGGCCCAGTTTATCCGACGCCCATCCTGCAACAAAAGCAACAGCCGGCCCTGCGATCCGGGAAAAGGCCACCAACTGATTGGCCCAGCTACGTTCCAGCCCCCGCTCAGCCACCAGATACAGAGGGAGCATGGTATAGACTCCGAGGCTTGCGCCAATGCCCAGGCTAAAAAGGACCATCATGATCCAGAAAGAAGGCTGGGCGAGAAGAACTCCGAGAGTTTTTGGGCTGGGGGCTTCTCCGGGAAATGTCCCGCCCTTCCCGAAGCGTGTAAAGGCCACGCCAACAAGCACCGCGGCCCCCCCGAGCAGCGCCATGACCCCACGCCAGGAAAACCATAGCATAAGTCCCTCCGCCACAAGAGGGGCTGCTATAAAGCTCAGGTTGGGGGCTAGTTCGTGGATGGCTATGGCCTTCCCCCAATCCCTTGAACTCACCATAGTTGTGAGGGTGGCGATGCCTGATGGGAGATAAAAACCTGCTGCTAAACCCAACAGTATCAATTGTAATCGAATCCCCCAAAGGGTATGGCTGAGGGAGACAGCTAGAAGTGACCCGCCCACGGCCACCGAGGAGAGGATAATCGTCCTTCTGTGGGTTAAACAAGATGAAACGAACCCGGAACCTAAAAGCCCCGCAAAGTAACCCAGGGAAATAAAGAGAAAAAAGGATCCTGCCTCTGCGTGCCCCACGTTCAGTTCTGCCTCAATCGCAGGCAGCAGGGGCGCCAAGACTATCCTTGAAAGGAAATTTAGAAAAAAGATCCCCGTAAGGAAAAGAAGGGATGGCACATGAGAACGAAAAGGAACCATTACTTCTCCCCATATCCGGAATTCTCACTGTCCTTATAGGCCTTTGAGGTAATATCACAACAGTTGATATAAAACAAGCTCTTTTACTGATAAAGATCCTATAGTTATGGAAATAAATCTTACATAATCCTTTCTAAATGTCGGCAAATCTGTCAACAGGGGTGAGAGGGCTATCCGTGTTATCCTGGGGATTATACTTATTCCTTTGGGCCTTTTTCTGACCGGATTTTGGAAGCCGTTATCCATTATCATAGGCGCTTGTTTGGTGGCTGGTGCCTTTGTCGGATACTGACCCTGAAAGGGATTCGTGCTGAAGGTCTTCAGCAAAAAATAGCCGATTTTCCACCCAATACAAATTGATGGTCTGACCCCTTGAGACAAAGGTCCCTCAATATTTAATCAGCTTTTCAAGGAAGATAAGGTTGAGGAATCAGAGAAAAGCACTTCTTGCGAACCAGACAAAGGAAACTAGACCCACTGCGAAGCAGTAGTATGAGAACCGGTCAAGCCGTCCGCGGCGGATCACTCCCAACAGCCATTTCAGCGCGATCATGCCGGAGATGTAAGCGGCAATCGTGCCTACAAGCAACGTGACGGCCTGCTGTGAGGGCACACCGCTTCGCAGCAACTCCACGCTTTCCAGCACTGCGGCACCGAGAATAGCTGGCAAAGCCAGCAGGAACGAAAAACGGGCGGCCTCGCTACGGTCCACCCGCAAATACATTGCGGCAGCGATGGTAGAACCTGAGCGCGAGATCCCCGGCAAGATGGCGAAACTTTGGGCAACACCGATCAGCAACGCCCTCATCATGCCAAACTGGGTATCACGAGGCCCACTCCAGCGTGTGCCCAGCAGTATGGTGCCGGTAATGATCAGTGCGACGGAGACAAACAAGGGATTCGAAAAGGCGGCCTCGATCTCACTCTCAAAGAGCAGCCCGACCACCACAGCCGGAATTGTGCCCAGTGCGATCAGGATCACCAGCCGCAAAAAGAAGTCTTCACGATAGCTACGACGCCAACTATTTGGTGACGGGTGCCGCAGCGCACGCCCCAATGCCCTAAGCATTTGCCAAATATCGCCCCAGAAAATCGTCAAGATCGCCAGAAACGTTCCGAAGTGGACAAATACCTCGTAGGCAACCCCTTTGGTATGGACATTGAGGATCGCCTTGCCCAGGACAAGATGCCCTGAACTGCTTATCGGCAGAAACTCCGTAACCCCCTGCAACACCCCCAGCCCCAATGCCTGCAGAATATTCAACGCCCAATCCCTTTCGCCCAAAGATTACAGGCAGAAAAATCTTATAGGCCGGGGAAAATTTGTCAAGGATTACTTTACCCATCGGATTTTCAAAGGATACCAGATTTGTTCGGCAACGGTTAGGGAGTGGAGTCAACCGGCTGGCATTTGATAAACCCGCCCCACAAAAGGGGCCATTTTGTTGCCCGAGCATGATTACTATGATAAAATTTTCAAAAGGGGTAATTTCTCGGTAGTGACCCTATAATAGTTGACATATAATCCTCTATATGCTATCCTATTTACCCAGGGGGTGAGTAGGATGGCGAAAAGAGGTAGAAGGCCAAAATATAGTTTAGAGAATGAAGCGTGTCCAAACTCCAAATGTCCTTTATATGGTAAGACAGGTAGGGGTAACATTGTTTCCAATGGAACGATCCAAACTAAACAAGGGGGAAAAAGACGCAAATTCCTTTGCAAGGTATGTGGGGGGTCTTTTTGTAGTAGGACAGGTACCATCTTCTATGATCTGCGTACCCCAGAGGAGAAGGTTCTTCTGGCCCTTAAGCTTTTGGTCAAAGGGATGCCTCTTAGGGGTGTAGCTGATGTCTTAGATGTGAAGTTGGATACGGTTCGACATTGGTTAAAGGTTGCAGCAGGGCATAGTGAACAGGTAAATGAGATGCTTCTTAAGGAGTTAAAGGTATCCCAGGTTGAATTGGATGCATTATGGACATTTGTCAAAAAAAACTCCCTACGGCAGAGGGCAATACTCTGGAAGGAGAAGTCTGGGTTGGGGTTTCCTTTGCCAAAGAATATCGGATGATGGTCTCTTTTATGATCGATACCAAAGAGTCTTTGTTGAGTGAACCTCTTATTGTTGACACAGAGAGGCGTTTTGCCGATGGGGTTTGGCCTGTGTGGGTCAGTGATGGGTTGGGCTGCTATGGGGAAGCCCTCAAGAGGCGGCATTGTATCCTTGAGACATATCCCCGGACAGGCAAAAGAGGTAGACCTCGGAGAGCCAAACTTGTTGCCTGTCCACAATTGCGATACGCTCAGGTGGTCAAAGACAGGGACGAAAGACACAGGGTCATTGGGGTATACAAACAAAGTGTTTATGGAGATGTACCCCTTGAAATGATTAGCACTGTTTGTATTGAGCGTCATAATTTAAACCTTCGCCATGAAAATAGGCGGTTGAGCAGAAAGACCATCGCCTTCTCCAAGAAGGCTGAGGGATTGAAGGCCCAGATGACCCTTTATCAATCGTATTTTAACCTTGTTCGGCCTCATCATGGATTGAAGCTTTGTATTCCGCACAGTGATAATGGTTTGCGAAAATGGCA
>JAFDIC010000213.1 GCA_019308525.1 Deltaproteobacteria bacterium | reverse complement strand
CACAAAAACCCAGCTCCTCGTAAAGATAAAGCTCAATGGGAGAGACCGCGTCATGGAGTTCCGCCACCTGCACATCCTTAGGGTCGATACCCGCTTCCCTGTACGCCCTTTTTGCCACCCTGGCTGCTATGGAGGGGTCATCCCTGCCGGGGAATCCGAAACTGCCCAGGACGCTGGCCTTGATCCTGACGGGTCTCTTCTCCATCCTCAGGGCCATCTCCTTTGTCCCTATCAGCGCCGCCGCCGCCCCATCACCGAGGGGGCATGTCATCAACAGGGTGATGGGGTCAGCAATCATCCTTGAACTCAATACTTCCTCGACCGTGGTCCGCTCCCGGTACTGGGCGTGGGGGTTCAGGGCTCCATGGTCGTGGTTCTTGACCGAGGTGAGGGCCAGTTGCTCCCTGGTTATGCCGAACTTCTCCATGTGCGCCCTCACCCTCATGGCATAGATCCCGGCGAAGAGTATCCCCATTCGACCTTCGATCTCCAAGTCGGAGGAGGTGGAGAGGGCCTTCAGGCTCTGGCCCGTGTCACCGCAGAACAGCTTTTCCACGCCGACTGCCAGGGCCAAATCCGCCTGTCCTGATGTCACAGCCCTGTAGGCAAGATAAAAGGCGGTGGAGCCCGATGCGCAGGCATTTTCTACGTTGACGATGGGTATCTCAGTAATACCCGCCTCCCGCATTACCACCTGCCCCCTTACCGACTCCTGTCCCGTGATCAACCCCGCGTAAGCATTGCCCACAAATGCCATGTCTATATCATGGGGATCTATCCTGGACTCCTCAACCGTCTTCCATATGGGTTCGTAGGCCAGTTCCTGAATGCTCTTTTCCAGGTACTTGCCGAATCGGATCATGGAAATACCCAATACGTAAGCATCCCTCACAGTCCTGCTCCTCCATCCCCCTGTGCCGGCCTGAAGCGATAGCCCAGGATTGCCCTGCCATCGGGATCAGTGCCTCTGTTGACGATCTTCAGTTCCATCCTGAGACCGATCCTCAACTCCCCGCGGTCTCCAACGTCCTCCAGTATGGAGAATATGCGCGGGCCGTCACCATCCAGATCCACATAGCCCTGTATGTGTGGAACCTGGTATCCAGGAGGAGCAACGCTTGCCACCACAAAACTGTATAATGTCCCGGTGGTACTGAGCGTCACGGGCCTTGCTGTCCGCTCCTCCATACAACGGGGGCAGTTTCTCCTGGAGAGAAAAAAGGTTCGCCCGCATTTTTCACACCTGGTCCCATGCAACCGAATCTTCTCTATCCTGTCCCCGACAAGGCTGCGGGGCACCTCCGGTATCCATCGCGGGCCTTCCACCACCCTGTAGATGTAATCGGCTATCTCATTGACGGTGCTGCCTGCCGGAAAGATCCGGGCCACACCCTCTTTCAAGAGGAGGTCATAGTCTTCTTCAGGTATTATGCCCCCTATGATAATGGGTATATCCGAGGCACCCAGCTTTTCCAGTTCCTGTCTCAATTTTCTCACGATGGTCACATGCGCCCCCACCATGGACGATATGCCGATCACGTCCGCGGCCTCCTGCACCGCGGCCCTGGCTACCGCAGACGGGGTCTGGCGAAGCCCCGTGTAGACCACCTCCATCCCGGCCTCCCGGAGACCATGGGCTATGACGTAAGCACCCCGGCTGTGACCATCCAGCCCTATCTTGGCAACGATTACCCGTGGCCTTCTCTTCCCCTTGCTTATATCCACAGGGCACCCTCCTGGTAGAACCCCCACTCCCCGCCAAGCGCCGTGCACATCTCCCCGATGGTAGCATATGCCCTGGCGCATTCTATGAGTGGTGGGACCGTGTTTTCCCGATCCCTGGCAGCCTTTTTCAGCGTCTCAAGGCACCTGCCGACCCTGCCGCTGTCTCTCTCCTCCTTGAGACGATGGAGCCTCTCGATCACCCTTTCTTGCACGCCCTCTTCCACCCTGAAGCAGTCTATCTTTATCTTCTCTCCTTCCTCCCGGAATCGGTTGAGGCCCACTATCACCCGCTCCCCCTTTTCTATCTGCTGCTGGTATTCACTTGCCGATTCACGGATGAGCCTCTGGTAGAAGCCTTCTTCGATCGCCCTGTGCGCGCCACCCATTTCCCTTATCCGCTCCATGAGCTCCAGGGCCCTTTGCTCCAGGTCACAGGTCAGGGACTCAATATAGTAGGAGCCTCCCATGGGGTCCGCGACATCTGCAATGCCCGTCTCGTTTGCGAGGATATGCTGGGTCATCAGGGCAACGCGGGCTGCCTCCTCGGAAGGGATGCAGACCACTTCATCCATGGCATTGCAGGAGAGGCTCTGGGCACCACCCAGGATCGCCGCCAGGGCCTCGATAGTGACACGCACTATGTTGTTTAGGGGCTGCTGGGCAGTCATGGTATAACCCGTGGTATAGACCCTGATAAAACATTTCATGGTCTCGGGGTTCTTGGCACCGTACTTCTCTTTCATCATCCTTGCCCACATCCTCCGGAATGCCCGGTACTTGGCAATCTCCTCAAAGAGGTTCATGGGGACAGACAACTGGCATTCCATGGAGGGCGCAAACTCGTCCACCTCGAGGCCCCTCCTCAAGGCTTCCTCTATGTAAGCCTGGGCATTGGAGAGCGTAAATGCTATTTCCTGGACCGCGGTTGCACCCCCTTGCCTCATGTGAGACCCGCACACCACGATCGGTTTGAAATGGGGGTGATGGCGTGAGCAGTACTCGACCGCGTCTATGGAGAACTTCACCGAGGGTTCAGGCAGAAAGATATATGCCCCCCTTGCCACGTACTCCTTGAGAATGTCATTCTGGAGGACAATGGTGTATTCGGAGGGGTCCAGGCCCTGATTTTCACCCAGGGCAAGGAAGAGGGCGAGCATGATGGGACCTATTGCATTGGCGGTGGTGAATATCTGGCGAGGCTTGCTCAGGGGTATCCCTTCAAAGACTTCTTCCAGGTCCTTCAGGGAATTGATTGCCACACCCGCCTTTCCAACTTCTCCATCGGCCAGTTCATCATCAGATTCGATGCCCAGTTGCGTGGGAAGATCAAGGGCAAGGGCAAGGGCCGTCTGTCCCTTGGAAAGGAGATATTTGAACCTCTGGTTGGTGGCCTCCGGGTTCCCGAACCCGGAATACTGCCCCATGATCCAAAAATCAGCCCTGTACATTCCGGGGTATATGCCGCGCGTGTATGGGTATTGTCCCGGCAGTCCCAGGTCTCTACCAGGATCGAAGCCCCGTTTTGCCAGGTCCTCTTCCTCGTACACGTCTTCCAGCTCTATCTTTGAATCCGAATAAAAGACTTGCCTTCTCCTGCCCCTCTTTTCATAGTCTTCTGCAAGAGATCGCTTCCATTCTTGCGTTTTCATTCCCCTCCCTCATTATCCATCATTGACGTTTTCTCCAAGCGACGCGAAGAGCTCTCCGGGTGACTCCCCGGGCTCGGGGTCATCAAGGATCTTTTCGATTCGCCCCATAGTGCTTTCCGCGAGAAAATCTCGGGCCAGCGAACGGAATTTCTGCCGGGTCACTGATAGCGGCAAGGGGTTTTCAGGTTCACCCAGGGGATGGGTTACCTCCATCGTGTACCTTCCCCTGCTCTTCATGGTAATTTCAACTATGGCCCCCCGCTCCTCCGGGTATCTCTCATCCAGTTCAGGGTCTACTCTGACCCTTATTTTCTTCATCAGGGCCACTATCTTCTCATTCTTGAAGTTCTTTTCGTCAAAGGCATGGTAATCGCACTGTCCGAGGATTGCCCTTGCTGAAAGGGCGTAGGGGATGTTGAAATAGGCGTCTCCCCGGCTATTGAGATCATGTATCTCGGTATCAACCGCTACCCTGTAAGTCCACACTGTGACGCTCTCTATATCCTCGGAAACAAGGTCGTTCTCCTCCCATATCTTCCCGAAGGCATCAATTGCCGGGTGCAGGTGCCGGCACCCTGGATAGGGCTTCAGGTAACTCCCCCTGATGGCATAGCCGTATTGGAAATCCCGCCCCAGCGGCGGATCAGGGGCATGCCCCAGGTAGGCAGGGTAGAAACCCTCTTCCAGGATGTACCTGTAGCCCTCATGCCCCTCCCCGGCAAGCAGGGCTGCGGTAACTCCGCCGCGCACGGCCCATGCCACCTGCAAGGGCTGCGTCTCGCCTGCCTTGAATGAAGACATGAGCCCGGAACTTGCCATAGCCGCAATACACAGGGCGTTGCATATTCGGTAATGATCAAATCCTGACAAGATTGCAGCCGATGCCGCCGCACCAAAGGGAGCCACTATGGAGGTAGGATGAAAGCCCCTGGCGGTAAATTCCGGGTTCCCTCCCCTGGCCATCCGCACCATGACCTCGTAGCCGGCTACCACTGCGCGGTCGATGTCCTCCCAGTTCGCCCCGCTGGATAGAGAAATGACTGCCGGTATGACCGCAGCTGCTGGATGGCATGCTCCCTCACGGGAGCCGTCCTCGAATACCGAGGCATTGATGGCATATGCCCAGAGCAGCGCTCCGTCCGGCATGCTCCTTGGGTGAGCCCCGCCGGCTGGACCCGGGATCCCCCCCTCTACCGGGGGGCAAAGTTCCTTGAGGGTCTCGAAAGCGTTGCTCCTGCAACCGATGAACGCCGAAGCCAGTGCGTCCAGCATGTGCTGGCGCACGGAAGTAAGGTCTTCTCCCGATATGGGCCTTTTCCCGATATCGACAACGAGGTGCGCAAGATAGTCCCCCATGCTACTTTCGAGCTTTCTCTCCAATTCCGACCACCCTGTCAGCGCCGTGGAAAATAGTTGAAAAGATGTATTCCTTCCCGGCCCTTATATGCTCCCTGATCAGATCTCTCGCCCGGTAAACATCTCTGATCCTGATGGCTTCGCAGATCTCTTCGTGTTCTTTTACTACCTCCCTTGCCCTTTCCGGCCTCAGCCCCTCTATCCTGTGGCGAAGGAAAATCCTCTGGTATACCTCCCTGAAATAGTCGGCCAGGTAGAGGTTGTCCGCCATCTGCACGATACAGGCATGGAATTCCTGGTCCAGGGTGAACCTTCCCCTGTTTACCCGGTCGGTGACGGCCCTCTCATAGAGCTCCCTTTGTCTCTCCAAGAGTTCGAGCTTCTCGGGTGTCAACCTCCTGATTCCCTTTCCTATGGCACCCAGTTCCAGGATTTCCCTTATTTCATAAAGGGATTCCGCTTCGTCTTTTGTAATCTCATGGACCCTGTACCCCTGGTTTGGGACAAAGTCCAAGAAACCTTCGTTTGCCAGGATACTCAATGCATTGTTCACCGGGGTGCGGCTCACCCCCATGAGCTTGGCCAAGTCATTGAATACCAACCTCTGGCCGGGGACGATCTCATAGTTCAACATCATCTCCTTGATTCTGTCATATACCACCTGTGTGAGATTCTTCTCGTCCCTGGAGGTGTCCCTGTTCTCCGCCCTGTTGTGAGAGGCCTGCTGGTCCATTCCCGGCTGTTTCATTCTCCTATCGGTATTTCTCCGGCACTTCGATCTTGAGCAACTTAGCAAGGTTCAATCCCAGCATATTGGCCCTGTCCTCATCCGTGATCGGCGGATATCCCCATCCTTCCTGGAGGTCCCCGGGCATGTCCAGATTCAAGACCGCCTTCACCGAGTGGTCGGCAGGTGCTGCCGGCCAGTCCGTTCCGAAGATCAGCCTGTCACTTCCACCCAGGATATTCATGACAGACCCCACGGCATGGGCAAGTTTCATGGGGGCATAGTACCAGGGGCCCAGCATGCCGCTCATGCCGATTGATATGTTGCGATGCTTCCATGCGATGGCATTCAGGGTATCGCTCTGGGGCCATCCGAAGTGGTATGCCACGACCTTGAGTTCCGGAAACGCAAGGCAGATATTATCAAGGAGCATGGGGTGGCAGTACTCCATGTGACCTCCCACCGCAAAACCCGTATGGAAGAAGACGGGAATGTCCAGCTCAACGCATTTCTCGTAAAAGGGAAACATGTCTGGATGATTGAAGGGACCCGCATCTTCAGGAGAATATACCTTTGTACACTTGAAACCATAATCCTTGTGGAGGATCTCCAGCTCCTTGATTGCGTTCTTCACACCCCTTATCAGGTGGGGTCCAACGTTGGAGCACCCTATGATGCGGTCCGGGTATTTCTCCATGGCCTCTATGGTGTGGTAGTTCGTGGAGCAGGGAACGCCGTTGTAAGACAGGGGCAGGAAAGATTCCCGCAGCATGCAGGCCTTGTCAATGCCGGCCTGGTCCATGGCCTCTATGAGCCCTTCCAGGGTCCAGTCGGCGGGTTTTTCCCGTCTCTCCTTGGTAATGGGATTGGTATTCCACCACTTCCCCGTCGGAGACTCGGCAGGCTTGGAAAAATACGCGCTCCCGGGATAATAGCTCACGTGCTTCCTGAACTCCCAGGGCATAATATGGGCCTCGCAATCAAAAATGAAAAAGTCTTCCTTGTTCCTGGGCATTTCAGATCCCTCCTTGTAGGCTCTTTTAGGTGTGTTGGGTCTTCAGCTCGGTATATTGAACCAATCTTCCTCCGATTACATGAAATCTCCCAGCCTGTCAAGGCCTTTTTCCTCAAAAAACCGGACTCCACGGAAGAATTGGGACCCTTTTCTCGCCTTCAATAATATGCTGTAATTACAGGAAATATTATCCAAACAACAGGCCGTGCTGACAAGACGGCGCGTCTTGATTCGGACGGAATTTTATCATTGACTGCTCTTGGATTGCATGATAGATAGCATGAAATTTCCTTCGCTTTGGTCCACTTTAGACAAACTGATTCTCTTGGGATTGGGACACTCTTGCTTGGCAAGAACCACTTCAAGAGGATGGTGGCACCTGATATATTGGCAAGCTATTGCATCGGGTGCTTGAGTTTCAAAGCCTATAACCAATAACGCCT
>JAFDIC010000212.1 GCA_019308525.1 Deltaproteobacteria bacterium | reverse complement strand
AAGGCGGCTCATGCGAAACAAAACAGGTGAATATATATAGATAACAACCGGGTGTCAACAAAAATTCTTCATTTATCCGGCCTCTCTGAGGTGCCCCCCTTTCTCCCCTGTGCCTGCCAGGAGGCCGATGGGGTCGGCCCTTGTGTTTCATTGTGTTCTGCCTGGGGCTCCTGGAGGGAGAACTTTCGGGGCTTTCCTTTTTCGCCCGCGGCCTGCCGTGGACCCCGGCATAGCCCAGGCTACAGGCACCAACAATCAATTGACAGAAAAATGATCCGGTGATATAGGCAAGCAAACGTTTTGCCAGACTCGTTGTGTCTGGTGCTCCACTGGGCACGGCCCACGGGTAAGAGGGCATGCTTCCGGGAAGCAGGGGAGATTCATGATGGCCAAAGACACGGAGATGAGAAAAACTGCCTTGATGGTGGCCGTGGCAAGCTCTTTTGTCACTCCCTTTATGGGCTCCGGAGTCAATATTGCCCTCCCCTCCTTGGCAAGAGATCTTCGTATGGACGCCGTCCTGCTGAGTTGGGTTGCCACTTCCTACATCCTTGCCTCGGTCATTTCCCTCGTCCCCTTTGGTAGGCTTGCGGATATCTACGGTCGCAAGAAAATATTCCTATATGGTTACATAATCTTCACCATTTCCACGCTTTTCTGCGGCCTTGCCTACTCACCCTTCACCATGATCCTTGCCAGGACAATTCAAGGCATCGGGAGTGCCATGTTCTTTGCCACCGGGGTGGCCATCCTCATATCTGTCTACCCTCCGCAAGAGCGGGGCAAAGTGCTGGGAATTGCCGTCGCGGCTGTCTACATAGGCCTCTCGATCGGTCCCTTTTTGGGGGGATTCTTGACAGAGCACCTATCTTGGAGAAGCATATTCTTCGTAAATGTACCCCTGGGAGTGATCCCTATTTTCCTTGCCCACTACGGATTGAAGAGGGAATGGAGGGAGGCTGAAGGAGAAAGCTTCGATATCCTGGGGAGCCTTATTTACGGCCTTGGGATACTAGCACTCACCTATGGAATCACGCTTCTCCCCGCCCTTAAGGGGTTGTGGCTTATTCTCCTGGGGTTGGCGGGAATAGTGGGGTTTATCAAGTGGGAAGGGATGACTGATTCCCCGGTCTTCGACTTGAAACTTTTCAGGACCAACAGGGTGTTCCTCTTCTCAAACCTTGCGGCCCTGATAAATTACAGTGCGACCTTCGCTATCACCTTTCTCCTGAGTCTCTATCTCCAGCATATCAAGGCCATGACCCCTCAAGCCGCAGGCCTTGTGCTTGTGTCCCAGCCGGTGGTCCAGGCCATATTTTCCCCTTTTGCAGGCAGGCTGTCTGACAGAGTGGAGCCCCGGGTGGTCGCCTCCCTGGGAATGGCCATCACCACCCTCGGCCTGACCCTGTTCATCTTCTTGGCCCAAGGGTCATCACTGCACTTTATCCTTGGCATTTTGATGGTGCTTGGTCTCGGGTTCGCCCTTTTCTCCTCTCCCAATACCAATGCGATCATGAGCTCCGTGGAGAGAAGATATTACGGGCTGGCATCGGGATCAATCGGCACGACCCGCCAGCTTGGAATGATGATAAGCATGGGGATAGCCACTTTCATGTTTTCCGTGTACATCGGCAGGGTTGAGATAACCCCTTCAAACTATGCTGCGCTTCTTCAGAGCGTCAGGGTGTCCTTTGCCATCTTCTCGATCCTTTGTTTTGCCGGTATCTTCTTCTCCCTGGTCAGGGGGAGGATCAGGCATGAACAGGTGCCCCTGCCCGGTTCTCTTCATTCACCCAAGTAGCTAGACCCAGGATATTCAGCATATTCAACAGGTTGTGCCCGGTCCAAAATTCTTCCCCGCCCATCCTTTTCCTTGCATGACTGAAAAGGCTGTGATAAATAATCCTCACAAGATGGCGAACCGGCTTGGAGAAAGCGAAAAGGTATGTTGATCAGGGTTGACTTTTCTATCTTGGGGTTTATAGTTTGATGGCTTCGTAAAGAGTCCAATTCCCCGCAGAGCGGGATCTAAGGATCTGTGTTGCGCTTCATCTGGTTGTGATTTCCCGCATCCTTGGGCGGGGACTACATGAGATTCGCGGGCTCCCGCAAGCGGGATTTCGCAAGCTCAACTTGAGGACTTGCTTGAAGCTTTTTACTTTGCCATCGCAATTTCGAACTTTTTGCGAGTTCGCCGGTTTTTTGGCTATCGAAGCTGTTTTGATTTACTGTGAAAAGGAACGGGCGTAAGGCGTTAGCAGACAAGATGTCTTACGCCCTTATCCTTGCCAGAGACAGCGTACAGGGCAGAAAGGGCATCCTGCCCCCGGCAGAGAAGTGATCTTGTCATGACCATAAACTTTTTGGAATTTCAAGTAGATACAACCTCTGACACGGATTTGATAGACATAACCGGGAAGGTGAAGGAAATCCTCTCCAGGCATCGGGTCTCAAGAGGAGCGATTATCCTGTTCATACCGGGATCCACAGCCGCCCTCACCACCATTGAGTATGAGAGAGGCGTCATAAACGATTTAGCGAGGGCAATCGAGAGGATGGTTCCAAGGGATATCTATTACGAGCATGACGAGGCATGGGGAGATGGCAACGGTTACTCTCACGTCAGGGCTGCGCTGTTCGGCCCCTCCCTGCACATACCTGTTGTTGACGGCATGCTGTCCTTGGGTACATGGCAACAAATCGTCCTGCTGGATTTTGATAACAGGCCCAGGAAAAGACGTATTATCATGGAGATAGTGGGGGAGTAGGCATTGGAGGATAAGCTCGTCAGGGAGCTCTCCACCGTCCGCAAGCAGATAAGCTTCGAGGACAATGAATTGGTAAGGGTCATATGCGGCGAGCGGAGCTCTCACCTTAGACTGATAGAGGACCAACTGGGGGTATCAATCAACGTTCGGGGAAACGTCTTTTACCTCCAGGGGGGGGACTGGGAAGTCCAACTTGCCGAAAAGGTATTGAGCCAGCTCTATGAGATAGCCAGAAACGACTACCCCCTTTATTCCAACGATGTATCCTATGCGGCGCGGATATTGAGCGCTAATCCATCGGCAGACCTGAAGAAGATATTCCTGGACAAGGTCTACATCCCCTCAAACAAGAAAATCATCACGCCTAAGAGCATAAACCAGAAAGAATACATCGACAGCATCAGAAAGTATGACATAGTTATCGCAATTGGCCCCGCGGGAACGGGTAAGACCTATCTGGCTATGGCCATGGCAATCTCTTCTCTGGTCAAGAAGGAGGTCAACCGGGTTGTCCTCACCAGACCTGCCGTTGAGGCCGGGGAGCACCTCGGTTTTCTTCCTGGAGATCTCTACGAGAAGGTAAACCCCTACCTGAGACCCCTTTACGATGCCCTTCACGACATGATGGACTTCGAAGACGGGTCTCGTCTTATCCAGAGAGGCATTATTGAAGTGGCTCCCCTTGCCTTCATGAGGGGAAGGACCCTGAATGATTCCTTTGTCATACTGGACGAGGCCCAGAATGCAACGACCGAGCAGATGAAGATGTTCCTCACCAGGTTGGGGTTCAGTTCCAAGGCGGTGATCACTGGAGATATAACCCAAACTGACCTCCCGGAGGGGAAGACCTCGGGCCTGATCGAAGCCAGGGAAGTTCTCAAGGGTATCAAGGGTATCAAATTCGTATATTTTTCAAGGGACGATGTGATAAGGCATCCCTTGGTCCAGGAAATAATTGATGCCTATGAGAAGATGGAGAAAAAGAAAAAGACGGGCTCAAATTGACCGCACTGAGTTCAAGCATGCCTCTTAGTGTTTCACAGTTGCCTGGATCTTAGAAAGACAGGAGGCGTTCCGCCCAGTTTGCCAGGCATATACAGGAACCTTACATGACAGAGAAGACCAGGATAAACTTGCTGAGCAGGGGAAAAGGCCCCAGGAAAAACGAAAGGGAGATACCCCCCCTCAGCAAACAACCCAAAGCAAAACTTCCGAGGCCCCGCAGTGATGCATTTGCGTGGTGCACCCTTATCCTTTTGAGTGTTATCATAGCCCTCTTCCTTTTCCCGGACATACTCATCAGGCAAGAGACATACCACATAGGCGATATAGCCCGAAGGGATATCAAGGCCTCACAGGATCTTTTGATCGAGAACAAGGACCTGACCGAAAAGCAGAGGGAAAAGGCCGCGAGAGAAGTGCTTTCAGTGTATGACTTTGATGGGTCCGCCTCAAATACTGTTCAAAAAATACGAGAGGCATTCAGTATCGGTAGGGACCACCTGGCAGGCCCGGGCCCCGTGCGTGACCCGGAAGCGAAACAAGCCTCCGGGGGAAATGAGGGCCCCCTTGAGCCGGGTTCTGCGGTGGACGAACTGAAATCCCGCTTCTTCAGTTCTCTCGAGATACGTCCCGACGATGAGATGTTTGGGTTGTTGGTGGACTCAGGCTTCTCCCGAAGTATCGAAGAGACCGTGATAAACGCTCTCAGCAGGGTGTTCAAGAAAGGAGTTGTAGGGAATAGGGAGTTGTTAGCACAGCAGATGAAAAGAGGAGGGATCATTCTCCATGAAATCTCCTCAAAGAGGGAGACAAAGGTAACCGACGTAAACCGCTTCTATGACCCAAATGAAGCCAAGGGGGCCATTGCGACTTACGTGAAGCAATCTCTCGGAAGCCACGATCCTCTGATCCTGGACATATCAACCCGGCTCGCACAGGGCTTGGTCAAGCCAAACCTAACGTTCAACCAGCGCGAGACAGAGGCGAGAAAGGGCCGGGCCCGCAAGTCAGTCAAGCCCATTTACTTCCAGATTAAGAAGGGAGAAATGATAGTCCGGGAAGGGGAACGTATAGGGCCGGAGCATATCGTAAAGCTTTCTGCCGAAATGAGATCAAGAAGCGGGCTGGAAAGAATCGTATCCATCCCGGCCATGGCCCTATTGCTGGCCTTTCTCCTCCTGGCCCTCTACATGCTGGGATTCAGGGAAAACCGGACGGCCAGTGCGGACAAGAGAGCGGTCCTCTTTGATTCTTCCCTCCTCCTGGGTCTTTTCCTTTTTATGTGGGCATATACCTTGATAGCGGAAGAAATCGCCAGGGGGGTCGTAAGCATTCTATCCTCCAAGACTATCCTCTATGCTATGCCTGTCGCCTGCGGTTCAATGCTCGTGGCCATCTTTCAGGGGCTGAGGCCGGCCATAGCTTTTTCTCTGGCCATTTCGGTGATCTCTTGCATCTTGACAGGAGGAAATATCGAGTTCTTCATCTATTTCTTTGTCCCCTCCCTCGTCGCCTCCTACGGCGTAAGGAACTGTAGCCAGAGAGGTGTCCTGATAAAGGCAGGGGGGGCAGTGGGCCTGGTCAACATCGTGCTGGGTCTTTCGATAACCATGGTATACGGCTCTTCCAACTCTGTGGAACCTCTCTTGGTTTCAGCGTCTGCATTTGCAGGTGGAATCCTTTCCGGCGTGATCGCCACGGGACTACTCCCCCTCATTGAGATGGCCTTCGGCTTTACAACGGACATCAAGCTCCTCGAGCTGGCCAACCTTGACCAACCCCTGCTCAGGGAGTTGATGGTGAGGGCCCCGGGATCCTATCACCACAGCGTCATCATCAGCAACATGGTGGAGGCAACGGCAAAGGCGGTTAATGCCAATCCTCTCCTGGCAAAGGTAAGCGCCTATTATCACGATATTGGCAAGATGAAAAAACCTCTCTACTTCATTGAAAACCAGAAGGCCGGGGAAAACAAGCACGAAAAACTGGCCCCATCCATGAGCAGCCTGATTCTTATCTCCCATGTCAAGGACGGTGTCGAGCTCGCCAGGAAACATAAACTGGGAAAGGAAGTTATTGACATCATTCAGCAACACCATGGCACGAGCCTGATTTCCTATTTCTATCACAAGGCCAAGGATCGCATGGTGACAAAGGGGATGAAATCAACGGAAATCAATGAAGAGGATTTCCGTTACCCTGGACCCAAGCCCCAGACCAAGGAAGCCGGCCTTGTCATGCTCGCCGACATGGTTGAAGCCTCTTCGAGATCCCTCAAAGATCCTACACCCGCCAGGATCCAGGGAATGGTCCAAAAAATCATCAACAAGGCCTTTTCAGACGGCCAACTGGACGAATGCGAGTTGACCTTAAAGGACCTCCATGAGATTGCCAAGAGCTTCAACACCACCCTTAGCGGGATATTCCACCAACGGGTAGAATACCCGGAATCCGAGACAGGTCCAAGGGCACCCAAAAGGACTAGAAATGGCAATACTCATCAAACCCAAGCGGAGAATCCGTGGACTGAAGAATCAGATGATAATGCGGAAACTGGCAACGGCCTTAAGAGACTTGGGCTATCCTGATGCGGAGTTGAGCGTACTTATTACCGGCGACGAGGAGATAAGGGCCCTTAACGAGAAATACCTGGGGAGAAAGGGGCCCACCAACGTGCTGGCATTCCCCATGACAAATGGCAAAGGACCCGATCCGGTTACCGGACTACTGGGGGATATCGTCATCTCGGTCGACAGGGCTGCCGAAGAAGCAAGGCAGGCAGGAGAGCCCCTGACCGACACCTTCTACCGTCTGCTGATTCACGGATTGTTACACTTGTTGGGCTATGATCATGAGCGATCCGAGAAAGAGGCAAGGAACATGGAGAAGCAGCAGGAACGGTTACTTTCTCTCATAAGGGAGGTTTGATGTCATGGCAAGATTAGCAGTCAACGTGGACCACGTGGCAACCGTCAGAGAGGCCAGGGGCATTGAGGAGCCTGACCCTGTCCTGGCAGCCGGTATCGCCGAGCTTGCAGGGGCGGTTTGCATTATCTGTCACCTCAGAGAAGACAGGCGACACATCAAGGACCGGGACCTCAGGCTGCTGCGAGAGGTTGTCAAGACCAAGCTCAACCTGGAAATGGCCGCTGTTGC
>JAFDIC010000211.1 GCA_019308525.1 Deltaproteobacteria bacterium | reverse complement strand
CCGGATTTGTTATGTTAACATGGACCTTGATCTTGTTGGTGAGCCAGCGCTTGCCGAATAGTTTTGCCTCTTCCTGTAAGCGTGACGACTCCGCGACGGCCGATCTCAGTTCTCTTTGAGCCTTCTTGATCCCCTCTTCCCATTCCTCGTATCCGTCCGGCAAACGAAGTTCATGTTCCAGGGGATTTTCAAGCAGGTCGAGCCACAGCTTCCCCTTGTTCGCCTCGTAGTAAAACTGGTCTATCATAATCAGGTAGACCGGGAATTTACCCTTTTGGTCGTACTCTCGCACCCTGTTGATCATGGCGGAGAGATACCCGAAGAGGGTCTGCCCGAATCCTATGCGATCCGGATTACCCGCAGGGGTCATCCCCCTGTAGTCGTGTATCCAGAGCACGTGGTAGTCCTCCGCCTGGAGGATCATCCTTGCCACCTCGGGTTGAAACTGCTCGTTAATAACGTAATAGACGTCATTGCCATGGACGAATTTTCCCCTGGTAACCTTCTCCAGGATTCCATCCATCTCTTCTTGGGAGTCGTACCCAGAAGGCGTAAGCCCGTATTGCAAGGGAATCCATACGAGCTTCGAATCACCCCATACGGCTCTCGATCCCTCTCGATTGCTTTCCATGATTCTGAGCACTTCTTCGAATACGTACAAAACAGCCTGTCTCTGTCCTTGAGACAAAGACAGGTTTCGATCCAGCCAGCCCTCAAATCGATTCTTAGCCCGGTGTCCGTACCCCAGCAGGGAATCATTTTCCTTGTTTTGTCCCAGGAGTCGGTCGTAGGGAATGATGACCTCTTCGAACAGGATCTTTCTGGCCCCGCGGGCAATTTGCCCGCCTGTTTTCCTGTTCGGAGTGAACCGGCCGCTTTTGCCCAGCGCCAGTGTGAAGGCGTCTTCAATGGCATGGTGATAGGCTGAGATCTCTGCTTGATAGGTGTGCCCTTCAGGGTATCGCCCATCCACGAGGTTCAGGTGCTCCTTAAAGGATCGGACCTTTTCGCGAAACCGGGCAAGTTCGTCTTCTCCCTTTGACAAACCTTGATCAAAGAATGGTGTGGTATATTTGTTAATCCAGCTTGCCGCGTGGCGAGCCCGGTCCAAGACGGGTCCCAGTTTTTCTTCAAGTGCGGTCTCCTCCAGCTTTATTGTCTGTTCCTGGGGCAGGGGGAGGGGTACACGGTCCCGCCTGGTCCGCGTCTTGCCCTTGTAGGGTTGGCCCAGGGGAAAGGTCAGCCCAATGTTAAAGGAATTGTCCCGGCCGGGTATCCAATCGATTCGGAAGTTTCCTCCTCTTCCAAAGAGTCCGCCCCGCCGCAGGGGGAATTGCAGGCTGACAATACCATCCAGCTCGTCCTCCCTGAACGAGTAATCAATACCGCCGTGCAAAAAGAACATCTTGAGACCAAAAAGGGCCCTTACCCCGGAATCCGTTCTGCTGTCCACCGCGCCCAGATATCCTTCGGCGGCCAGGCCGATGCCATAGTTTGGGTTCATCAAGTAGCGCCACAGCCCCCCGGTCGCTTGCACTCCCCATTTGCCCAGGTCGCCTTCATAGACGAGCATGGGAGCCAGGTAGAGTTCGTGCCTGGACGGCTGCCCCATGGATTTTACAGGCTCCCCGCCGGCGGAGTCGGAGCTGTCCTGGGCCGGTAGGAGGGGGCAGTGTGCCAGCAAGAATATAGCTGCAAATAGAAGTATCCTTTTCATGCTTAAAAGGTCTCCATCATTAGTGCGTCTCGAGCAAAGTAATGAACCGCGGATGGGTGAGATCAGATGAGCCGCTTACGAAGATAAGCCGGAATGGTCTACCGCACGTATCATGAACGCTTTCTTCAGTTTCCTGCAAGGACGCCTTTCAAACAGGCCGAAGCTCAACGGCGGCCCATGGCTCCGGGTTGAAAACGCGTACAGAGTAAGCCCCCAAAACTCATGAGGCGCCACGGAACGAAAAGAATTCCCTTTTTGGGAGGAAAGCCTACAGCAAGTGACTTTGCGTGTCAAGTGTGAACTAACCACAAGATATACGGGTTGGAGATCGGGGGATAGCAGGGATTGTGAGTGGTTTTGCAATAGGAGAGCATCTGGTATGATCGCCCTTTCCCTCATGTCTACGGTTGGTGGTGAGACTCGTGCTGGGTGGAAGTTTGGTTGAGCCCTCAGAAAAGCCCCCACAGACCACTGTATGGCCTGTTTCGTTCTTGGGCAAGAGTCTGGCAAAAGGAAGCGACATCCTGTCCAGGGAGTCACAGAGGGAGTCAGGGTAATGAAGAAGCAGTTTCTGATAGGTCCCTTCCCCAAAGGGCGAAAGCCTTGGTAGCCAACAGGCCGAAGGAGAAGGCGACCAGGAACTTGGTAGCCGGGCTCATCCAGGGGGGAGCCGCTGCCCCTGCTCCTCTTGCGGCTTGACATCTCTCGCCACTTTTAGTAAAATTTTTTTAATAAAACTAAAATCTTATGAAAACCCCTTATGGAACAAGCCCAATTTTTTCTCAACTTTCTCCAGCACTCCGGAAAAGACCCCTCCCGCCTCATCTTTGAAGATGAGCTGACCGGCATCTACAACAGGCGGTTCCTGTACCAATACCTCCAGTCAAAAGTCCGATGGGATTCCCTCGAGGAGCGCCCCTTTTCCCTCATCATGATGGACGTGGACAATTTCAAGCAGATCAATGACATGTACGGACATCAGGTGGGGGACCGGGCGTTGATCTGGGTGGCGGAACTCCTGAAGGAAGTGGCAGCACAGGATGTCCTCCCCGTCCGCTATGCTGGCGACGAATTCATGCTCTTGCTTCACCGCGGCAAAGAAGACTCCATGCGAACGGGGAACAGGCTTCGGAAGCGCATTCTTGACAACTCCTTCCGTCCACACCCCCAGGACAGACCCATCCGCATCACCCTCAGTATCGGTATCGCCTCTGCACCAGAGGATGCCAGGACCAGCAAGGGACTGATCCAAAAGGCTGACACGGCACTCTATTCGGCCAAGAAGAGGGGGCGTAACTGCTGCGTAAATGCGAGCGAAGTCACACTGCATGAAGTCTTTGACAAGACGGCCATCTACCAGCTCAGAGACATGAAACTGGTGGGCAGGAGCAGCCAACTGTCCCGCGTAAATGGAGCCCTGAAGACCTTTACCAGGGGGAAAAACCAATTTCTCTTGGTGGAAGGCTCCTCGGGACTGGGAAAAACAGAGTTTCTGGAGGCGATCCGGCAGAGCCTGGCCAGCAAGAAGATCTTCAACGTCAAGGTGAGCGGGAGTCCTCAAGAGATGTTTCGGCCCTATTATCTGACGACCAAGATCCTCGTTGAGATTCTGAATCGCCGCAGAGACAAAGGCGCAAAAGTCTTGGAAAATCTTGGGGACGAGGAACTCTACTACCTCGGGCAGGTTCTCCCTCAGATCGGCGGCGAGGAGAAGGCCCCTGGTGAAGAAGATGATGCCGAGTTCCGGGAAGGCATATTTACCACTCTGCTCCAATTCTTCCCCAAGGTCCTGGAACGCCGGCCCACCATCCTCTTGATAGACGATTTCCACTTCAGTGATGAGGCGACGATGCTCCTGTTGCGAAGCCTGTTCAAGACAGGAAGCATACCCCTGTTTTTGTGCTGCGCTTTCACTCCTGAGGAGGCAGCAGGCAAAGAGCGGCAAAGGCCCCTCGAACTTTTCACTGCTGCGTACGGCAAAGAACTCGGGCTGGAGAAGATCACCCTCACCCCCCTCACCGCCGAACAGATCGCCACGCACATTGAGAAGATATTCCCGAACGTGGCCAGACCTCCGGATTTCGAAAAGCACCTGGCAGACATCACCAATGGCAACCCCCTCTTTATCGGGGAAATTCTGCGAAAGCTCGTCACGGACCAGCAAATAACCCTTGTCGGGCAAAAATGGGTCATAAGGCCCATAAAAGAGGACTACCTGCCCAAATCTCTGGAAGAGATGGTGGCGCAGAAGATTGCCGCCATGGATGAAGAAAACCGGCGACTCTTGGAACAGATTTCCGCCCTTGGAGAAGAAGTATCCCTGAGCATGCTGATAGGCAGTTCCGGTACCATGGAGGCAAAGGTCCTGGATTTCATTGACCAGGCCGTCACCCAGGGCATCCTCCAGTCTGACTTTCAGCTCAATGATGAGGTGATACGCTTCCTTGGCAAGCGCGTCCTTGAGATTGCGTACGGCGCTATTGATCGTAAGCGAAGGCAGGAACTGCACGAGCAAATAGGCAAATACCAGGAAGACCTTTACCAGCGCCGCCTTCTCACTTCCGAAGCCACGGTGGCTTACCACTTCAAGCGTTCCCCCGATAAGGAAAAGGCAAAAAGCTACGAGCAACTCCTGGCTGCCTCCAACGAGAAGAGGTTCAATGCCAGTGAGGCCGTCCTCTACAGCGCAGAGGTAACGGTAGAGGAGCCCGGGGAAGATACCCCTCTGGACGCTGACGGGATCGCTCGCTTGCCTGACTTGATCCGGGAATTCATGATCGCCGTCAGAAACATCAGGCTCTATCCCCCCGGGAGCAGATCAATCATCGGGGTGACCCAAAAGCTGAAGAACACTATCGACGGAATCCTCCGTAACAATGACTGCCTCAACATAATGCACATGGAACAATCGGTGGTAGTAAACGGCCAGAAGATCGTTACCAAAGATTTCAAAGTGGTGGCCAGGGACTTCCTTCGGTTGCTCGACCAGTTGCAACTACGCGGGATCGCTTTTCTCAAAGGTTTGGAGGAAAGCGAGGTGGAGCTTATGTTGGAGGAGTTGGGGCGCACCGAACAAGAGACGCTTGACGAGCGTCACTGGGAGCGCTTCATGATTGAAAACAGACTCGAGCACATTGACCTGAAGCAGATACGGTACAAGAGACATGGAGATGGAGAGTCCCGTGCCGTGCAATCAAAGGCGGCCCCGGAGGCAGCCCAGGACGAAAGCTCCTTGTTGTTGGAGATCTTTCGCGCCCTGCTCAGCGCAGACAGGACCATCAAGCTCTACCCCCTGGAGAGCAGGGCCATCGGGACCATCGTTGAGAAACTGACAAAGGCCCTTCGGCTCTATATGAAAGGACGGGGGATCCTCACACTCTCTCGCGCAGAAGATGCGCTGCTGGTCAATGGAGAAAAGGTGGCACACCCCCAGCTCAAGCCCTTCGCAGAAAAATTCCGCCAGTACCTGGGAAGTGTAGGGTTGAGCAGCATCACTTTTCTGAGGGAATTTCGGGAGGGTGAACTGAAAAGCTTTTTCGGAGCCCTCGCGCGACTTCCGGAGGGAGTGGATGCCAAGTTCTGGAAAGATTTTGCCCGGCAGACAGGCCTCTCGGGGATCTTGTTCGATCGACATCTTTACGAGGTGCGCGTAGCGGAGACCAAGGGATCGAGCGCTGCCGGCGAGACCCTCAGCCAGACCGAAGCATATGCAGAGCATCCCCAGGCCGAAGAGGTGGTGGAAGGGGATAGGGAATCTTTTTCTGCCCTCCTGGAGGGCTTCCAGGAAAGGATAAAGGAAATGCTCCTCAACAAGGAGGAGCGCCCGGCCAAAGAAACTCTCCAGCGGATCTTCACGGCCCTCCCTCAACAGGAGACGCGCGAGCGAAGGAGGGTTCCGGAGATGTGCAATGAGGTAATGGAAGAGCTCAGTCCCGCTCTTCAGCAAGACTTCGCCAAACTCCTGGCAGGACCCCTCCTGGGGGCCTTCTCCAAGGAAGAGGACCCGGACCTCACACTGGAGATGGCCGCACTTTTGAACCAACTGGTAACCCTCTTAATTCAGTTCGTGGAATATCCCACTGCGGCCAGGATTCTTTCTCATCTGCGGAGACGTCAAAAAGAGTTCGAGGATTCAAGGCACTCCCAGGGCCAGATTCTTGCAAAGGCCATGGAGAAAAAACTGGACTCCCACACACGGAGGCTCCTGTTGGAAGACCTCAGGTCTTCAGATCCTTCGCGACTGCGTAATGCTGCTCAGTTGCTTGCCGCAATCGGGCAAGGGGCAGTCCCTTTCCTAATTGATCTCATCAAGCAGGAAGACGATTACAGGGCACGGAAGGTGGCCGCCCTGCTCCTGAAGAGGCAGGGATCATCTGCCGCGCAGCGGCTTAAGGAGATGCTGGTGCTGGAGGTGAGTCCTGAGGAACGGGCGCGCATCTTGGATGTAATTGACGGCTTCACCTCTGACCTGAGAAAGGAGCTCCTCCACGCCCTGGGAGATGAGGATCCCCGGGTGCGGGAGGCGGGTCTGCGTCTGGCAGAACGACTCAACAATCAGGAGACCGTCGACCTCCTCCTGGATCTGGCAAAGACTCAGCGGGGCACCTTGGCGGTCTCGGCCATCAAGTGCCTTGGTAAAATACATCCCCCCAACATCGACGAGACCTTGATCCAATTGCTCGAATCCACCAGGGATGAGCACATCTCCATCGTATGCTGCCGTGCACTGGGCCAGATAGCGAGCCCCGCAGCCATCGATCCCCTGCGCAAACTACTGGTCACCCACGGTTTCTTTCCCTTCCGAAAGAGACGCAGCCCGGATCTGCGGGCTACAGCAGCATTCGCGTTGAGCCAGATCTCCCACCCCCAGGCAGCACAAGTGCTGGCTGGCCTCGTGGACGACCCAGACGCCAGGATTCGAGAAGTGGCCCGATCCAAAACCCTCCCCAAGCAGCCCGCCCAGCAACAGTAAACATCCTGGCCCGTCGCAGATCCCGTTTTTCGGGGGAACACCAGTCCCTGGTTATCCCCGGACCGGATGTGCTTTGTCAGAAGTGTGTTCAGGTAATATTCAAATTCCAGTGGCCGAAATTACAAAATCCAAACAAAATGAACCCGCAAAAAGGCAGGATTTGGCGTTCTTGCCATAGATAACCTATTGAAATTATTAGGTTCGAGTTTCATGTTTTTCACTTTCTACGAATCCATCAAACAATGTCTAGTCTTGGAGGGTTTTGGTCATTGGAATTTGAAATTCATCTGTTGTATGGTGCTTGCAATTTGTGACTCTAGACACGAAACTCCGGGGATCCTTTGA
>JAFDIC010000210.1 GCA_019308525.1 Deltaproteobacteria bacterium | reverse complement strand
CCGACAAGGCTCGAAGATGCCGTAGAGTTTACCAAGCGATGGTTGAGCATCGGGGCAGACGATATCGAACATGCGGATCATGATGGTTCAGCACCTCCCGACCAGGTCTACCGTTACTTTTCCATGGTGCTGAATGAAATACCCAACACTGATCTCCATGTTGCACATTTTCACGTGACAAGGGGTTGGGGACTTGCGAACATCCTCGCAGCCCTCCAGGCGGGTATCGACATATTTGAAGGGACCCTGGGAGGTATCGGAGGTCAACCTGCCAACTTTCTGGACAGGACACCGGTCCCGGGAACGGGCGCTTACTACTACCGCGATCCTAACATCGTCGGCTTGGTCTCCCTCGAAGACATGTGCGTGATGCTGGACGAAATGGGGATAGGTATAGGCGGCATTGCCGTGGACCGGATCCTTGAACTTGGCAAGTTGATGGAAAAGACCATAGGGAGGAGGCTCCGATCTGAATCCGTCCTGAGTGGCAGGATCCCAAAGGAACCCAGGGAAGAGTTCAAGAGGGCCAGGCTGGACAAACTGAAGGAGAGCCTCGATGAAAGGCCGGGGCAAATCATCCCCGACAACTGGCCCGAAAGGGCCTCTGTCCCTGAGCACCTCTTGAAATCCTGAAGAGACAAAGAGCAATTCACGGGCCTATTCAGGGTAGCGGCATGCGGCATAGACCCGCCACCCTTCCACCGCATATTGCCTTGTCCATTCCAACCCGAGACCCCTGTTGCTCCGCGTGATTAGTACGCTTGGCATCTGCTGCTCCTCTCAGCAATGTCCCTGGATTGCAAAAAACGCACCCATTATCTCGCTCTTCTCCGGCATTCTCAGACCCTGGCTCGACTCGGGCAAAACCCTATCGTTAAAGACCGCTAGGCTGCAAGACATCAACAGATGTCCGCCCCCAGGGATCGGCACCTAGTCAGCATCCAGGGTCCCGCGGTGCTAACAATATATCCGAAATCAAGAAAACCTAGCCTTCAGGGACAAAATCGGGGCAATTCCCGCAAAGCCTGTTCAGCTCTTCCAGGGTATCGCTGTCAGGCTCTTCTACAGGTTCTCCCTCGTTGATGTATGTCGTCTTCATAACCGGAGAGTTCCTGTGGGGACAATTAATGGTATCCCAATTACCGCAATCAAGGTATTTGAGATCTTGGGCCAAGTCCTACCTCCTGTCCTTTTTTTGTCCAGAGTTTTTGCAAGATCCATGCCTAAATATGCCTATCACTCGAACAACGTTTCTCAATGATTTAGGCATATTAAAGCAGCCGGCTGAAACCCGATAATGCCCGGCCAAATTCTTCGACTTTTCTTGTAATAACTTCCCAGTTTTTGGCAAGCAACTCCATGTCTTTTTTCGACGCACAAAACCAGGCAAGAGCATCTTCGTCTCTTCTCTGGATGCAGGCACGAAAGCTCAAAGACAAGACTGGTAAAGGCAAATCAGGTGTCAGTTGCCCTACGGGACGCTGTCCTCTCCGCCTGTGGGTCTTTTGCAGTGTCCGCTCCCCCAGCAGCCATATCCGGGTCCACGTGTATTATCACTGTACTGATGTGAGGGATCTCTTTCAACAACTTCTTACGCACTATGTCTGCAATCCTGTGCCCCTCCGCTACCGTGATCTCCCCGTCGATGACTATGTGGGCCTCCATCTGATGCATTCCGCCCGAAGTTCGGACCCGCACGTCATGAAGCCCGCGGACACCATCCACGGCCTGAATGCACTCTTGCATCTTTTTCAGTACATGCGGGTCCGGGGCCTTGTCTGTAAATTCGTGCAAGGCCTTTCCAAGGATGTCGATGCCCACCTTGACGATGAACACTGAAACCAATAGGGCCGCGTAGGCATCCAGGATATTCCACGAGGGCCTGATCTGGGCGCCCAGGACCCCAAAAAGCACTGCCACCGAAGACAAGGCGTCTGAGCGGTGATGCCAAGCATTTGCTATGACTGCCGGGCTGTTGATGCGTTTGCCGGTGCGCATGGTGTAATGATACAATCCCTCCTTTGCGCCCACGGAGATGAAAGCGGCAACGGTGGCCAAGACTTTAGGATGATAGCCCGGATGAAGATGAATATTCCATGCCGCCTTCACACCCAGATAGATGGCCGTACCGATCAGTGCAATCCCCACTACGGCATAGGCAAGAGTCTCTATTCGGGCATGGCCGAAATGGTGTGTCTCGTCAGGATCTCTACTCCCAATCTTCAAACCCAAGAGGACCACGGCGTCTGTGAACAGATCGGACACCGAGTGGACTGCGTCGACGATCAGGGCTTGACTGCTGCCCAGGATTCCGGCAAAGAACTTGAGGGTAATGAGAAGGACATTGACAAGGACCCCTATTAGGGTAACCCTTTTGCCGTCCTTAACCCCATTTCTCTTCTCCTTGACCATGAATAATAATCCTTGCTCAATCACCGATCAGAGCGACAGCCACGTCCCGATACCATTCTCAAGGGCCCGTTCATATACCAGTGGCGCCACAGCCATATCCTCGAGAGCAAGCCCAAGGTTGACGGTCATGGTGCGCTCATCCGGACTCTCTCGTCCTTTTTTCTTGCCTGTCACTAGTTCTCCAAGATCAGCATGGACTGGCGGTATGTCCCGCAGGTAACCTCTTTGCTGGTAAAGAAGCAACTGCGGGATATCATCTGTGCAGAACTTGGAGGCCTGTTTCATGGCATCCGGGCGCCAATAGGTATCATAATCCACCAATGAGGCAAAGGCCCCAGGCTCAAGCCATCCTGCCTGTATGCTACGATGGGGTCTTTTCATTATGGGCCCGGCGGTTATGACCAGATCGCAGCCCTTGACAGCCTCTTTCGGCCCATCAACGATCACTACCTCCAGACCAAATCTTGACCGAATCTCTTCTGCAAATCGCTCCGCCGCACCCTTGTCAATGTCGTAGGCCATCACCTTTTTGAGAGGGAAGAGAACCCTCAAGGCTTCCACATTGCTCCGCCCTTGTACCCCACATCCCAAAACCCCGACGACGGAGGACTCCGGCCTGGCCAGGTACTTTGCGGCAACGGCTGTTGCAGCCCCGGTTCGCATTGCAGTTATCCAAACACAATCCATCACTGAGACCGGCAGTCCCGTTTCCGGATCATTCAGTATGATCAACCCTGTGATGTAAGGAAGTCCTCTCTTGTGGTTCTCGGGAAAGGCGCCCACCCACTTGACTCCGGCGGATTTGAGAGCGGATATATGGGCTGGCATTGCATGGATAAAGCTGTCCCCGCATCCCGGGTATATCCCGATTTTCGGGGGCATTTCAGTGCGACCTTGGCCCTTCTCGTGGAAGACCCTCTCCAGGACGTCTATTACCTCCTTCATGGTCAGGCCCGTGGCTAGGACGTCTGATTGAGACAAGTAAAGAAGCCTTCTCTGCTCTGTCATTATCGTGTGCTCCGCTGTGCCCTGCGAAACTCCATGGGTAAATATCCTGGTACACAGAACCAGGTCTTTCAAGATAGACTTTCAATCACTACACTACGTTGACTCGGAAAATGCCTCACAGTATTTTCACAATCTCATCCCTCGGGAAAAAAGGGGCCGGTTTGCGTCCCTCATCGGTTATAAAAATCACAGAGGGTTGCCCCGAGCATACCACCTTTCCGACTATTGTGAAGCGCAAGCCCGCCCTGCTTCCCTGGTCGGCTATTATGTGTGCCGCCTTCGGGGGGGCTGTGATGAGCAAAGATCCGGAACCTATCAAACCCAAAGGATCTATGTTGAACAGATCGCATAATTCCCTTGTCTCCTTATATACGGGAATCCGGTCGATTTCTATCTCGATAGATACGTTTGCTGCCATAGCTATCTCGTAGAGGCCGTTGGCCAGCCCCCCTTCGGTTATGTCATGCATGGAATTGACTTCACCAGTCCTGCTTGCAAGGAGCGCTTCTTGTACGATGCTGATCCCCGGATCAAATAGAAAATTCTTTGCTCTTTCCAGGGTTTCTTCTGAAAGGCCTTTTGACAGAAGAGAAGCTGCCTTCTCCCGGGCAATAATGGAGGTACCTTCAACGCTCACTCCCTTGCTCAGCAAGATCAGGTCTCCCGGTTGCGCGCCGGCCGTCCTTATGAGGCCATCTTTTTTCGTGACTCCTATCATCTGTCCTGCCAAGATGGGTCGAGCCAGGCCGTAGGTTATCTCTGTATGCCCACCGATGAGCGAAATGCCCAGATCATTGCATGCCCTCTGGACTTGGTTGAAGATCTCCTCCAGGATGCCCTCGTTGCCCTCTTTTTCTGGCAACAGTATGACAAGGCTGTACCACTCCGGTTTGGCTCCGCTGGTGGCTACGTCGTTTGCATTGACTACGACGCTGTAATAGCCTATCTCACTTGTCGCGAAGGTAACTGGGTCAGTGGCAACAACCAGCACACTGTCACCCATACTTATTGCGGCCGCATCCTCCCCTATCCCCGGTCCCAGAATCACTCTCTCATCCTGTGCGGAGAACTCCCCAAGGAGTCTTTCCAGGATCTCATGATCTAGCTTCCCTGCCGGCAATATTCTGCGCCCCACCTCTCAGACTCCTATTGGACATATTCAAAGATTTCTGTTACGTCCCCCATCACGAAGTCAGCTCCTGCATCAAGGAACTCCCTGGTCGTAGTTTTCCCGGTAAGCACTCCGGCGACCTTCAACGAGTGGTGTTTCCCCGCTTCAATGTCCATTACATGGTCCCCGATCATAAGACATCCGGGACCATCTTTCACATGCAATCTTTCCAATGCCAGACCCAGATGGGCAGGATGTGGTTTCACTGCCTTGACCACATCCCTGGAGATGAA
The DNA here is from genome assembly GCA_019308525.1 of Deltaproteobacteria bacterium. The sequence goes on along the minus strand of JAFDIC010000210.1, from coordinate 2,218 downwards.
TACATCGCAAAATGCTTCAATATCAGGAAAAACCTCCCGAACCGCCTCGTCGCAATTCCTGGTGATAACTCCCCTCTTGATCCCCATGCTCGCCAATTTCCTTAGCATTTGCGGGACACCTTCAATAACCTTTCCAGCCTTTGCCGCCCTTACCTCATATTCCCTCACAACACCCTGGGCCTCCTCATACAGGGACGGCGCCGCGGATAGAGAACGAGCCATGACAAGATCCCTTGCTCGATCAATCATTTCAAGGATATACAGGTCTCTTAGGGATCCAACCTCGACATCATATTTGCCGATGATCTCTTCCACATCCTCGCGCATTCCTTTGAAATCAATGTTCAAATGAACAAGGGTGCCGTCGAAATCAAAGATGATTGCCTCTGCTTTCATTTCCATTATGGCCCCGATCTACCAAAAGTAGAGATCCATGTCCAGAGAACAGGTCCGGGCTTTAGGTCTTCTAAGAGGGACTTGCCTGCAACGACTGGCGATGTAAACAAATCAGAATTCAAAACTCAGCATCCAGAAAGACTTTGATGTCGCCTCACTCCGACGAATCCATAGTATAGATTGGGAATAGGCAAGACTTTTGTCCCTATGGGTCCTGGCTCCTGGATTCTTCGCCCGGATATCAGGGAATCAGAGTCCGGCCTTGGACTCACCCTGATCGCAGGGAAGCACCAGATTCTCCAATCAAGAACAAAGCATACAAGGATTGAGAAAAATCGTCAATTCCCGAAGGGTGCAAGCCTTAGCCTGTCAAGAACATCGCAAACGGGGGAGGGAATAATACGGCCGGGCCAATTCAACAGGGGCCCTCTCCGGGGAAATGAACGCCCGGGAGGGATCCCTCAAAAGCTCATCAAGGGGGTTGAGGGAATAGGAGAAAATCCTCTGGGTCTCGCTGAGAGGGTTGGGGATCAAGGGACCAGGTGATCCTATGAGGTTTTAAAGGGCCATTGGGGAGGGTGCCCTTGGAGGTTTATGTCCCCCCTTGTTCTTTTTTCTTGACTTCCACCTCCAGATATCATTTCATAGCATTAGTTTTCCTTCTGTCTGCTACGAACCGCCAGCAGGAAATGATCACACCCGGAAAAGAGATTCGATCGGAAGGATGCGTGATCGCTTCCCATCGCAGAATATCACAGAATTTGGAAAAGCCCCTTTGACACATCAAGGAGAAGGGAACCATTCGAGAAAGACTATAGGACTATTGGAGGTGCCAGTTGAAAATACTGCTCGTGTACCCGGAGTACCCTGATACATTCTGGAGTTTCAAGCACGCCCTTAAGTTCATACGTAAGAAGGCCGCTTATCCTCCCTTGGGCCTTCTTACGATCGCAGCCCTGTTGCCACGGGATTGGGACAAGCGGTTGGTGGATATCAATACCAAAAGGCTTACTGATAAAGACCTTCAATGGGCTGATATGGTCTTTATCGGGGCCATGGCCGTCCAGCGTGATTCGGCCCTGGAGGTTATATCCAGGTGCAAGGCCTCTGGCTTGCCTGTTGTTGCGGGAGGGCCTCTTTTCACGAGCGAATATGATCAGTTCGTTGAGGTTGACCACTTTGTTCTCAATGAGGCGGAGCTGACCTTGCCTCTGTTCTTGAGAGACCTGGAACATGGGCGTCCAAAGCGCATCTACCAGACGTCTCAATTCGCAGATATCAAGAAAACACCGCCTCCAATGTGGGAATTGGCCGACATGAAGAGCTATGCCTCAATGTGTATCCAGTTCTCCAGGGGGTGCCCTTTCCATTGTGAGTTTTGTAACGTCACCGCCCTTTTCGGCCATAAGCCAAGGTTGAAGACAACGGAGCAGGTAATTGACGAACTTGAACATCTTTACGGGCTGGGATGGCGCGGACAGGTCTTCTTTGTTGACGATAATTTCATTTGCAACAAGAAATACCTGAAGACCAAGCTACTGCCGGAACTAATTCAATGGCAAAGGGGCAAGAAAGGAATCCCCTTTCATACAGAGGCCTCCATCAACCTGGCTGATGACCAGCAACTGATGGATCTTATGGCCGAAGCCGGTTTCGACACTGTTTTTATCGGTATAGAAACGCCCGATGAAAAGAGTCTTGAGGAATGCAACAAGAAGCAAAACAGGAACAGGGACCTTGTAGAGAGTATCAAGAAAATCCAAAGGTCAGGATTGCAGGTACAGGGAGGTTTCATAGTCGGTTTTGACAATGATTCCCCGTC
>JAFDIC010000209.1 GCA_019308525.1 Deltaproteobacteria bacterium | reverse complement strand
ACAAAGGCGTCTCTGCTCGACGGAGAGCGGAGGCGCCTTTTTTAGTATTATTGAAATTCACCCTTGTCCAGGAAAGAACTGGCACGGCTTCAAACGTCAATGATGTTAGGGCATGTGACTGTCCTGTGGCCAGATAACCTGGTTTTGTCATTCCCGCGAAAGCGGGAATCCAGGCTCCGGAACTCAACCCCATATCTTCTGGATGCCCGCTTTCGCGGGCATAAGGTGGTTGTGAATGCCCTGTGTTCGCCACAATAATCTCATTTACAAAGATCTTGGGCAGTAATGATTGAATTCTTATTCTAACAGGAGGTGCATATTACCATGAATCTACAAAGACCAAATGCCAACGACGTATCACAAACCTTTAACCGATCCAAGAATGTGGTGCCCATGTCAGGGTTGTGTTCGCGCTGCGTGGACGGGTGCAGGGGAAATTGTGAAGTCTTCAAGGCTTCCTTCAGGGGAAGAGAAGTCATCTATCCTTCCCCCTTCGGGGACGTTACCGCCGGGGCCGACAAAAACTACCCTGTTGATTATTCCCATCTCAATATCCATGGTTACGCCATGGGAACAAAGGGGCTCGGGGTCGTTCACGGGTCACCAGACACGGCCATCTTCCCCAAGGTCAACACCGAGACTGCCTACGGCTGGGATCACAAGGTAAAGATGAAGGTTCCCGTCTTTACCGGCGCCCTTGGGTCTACGGACATTGCCAGGAAAAACTGGGATTCCTTTGCCATAGGGGCTGCTCTTTCCGGAATAACGATTGTCTGCGGGGAAAACGTCTGCGGTGTTGACCCCGAATTGGAACTGAACGAAAACAACAAGATAAAGAAATCCCCTGAAATGGACAGGAGGATCGAAACCTACAAACGTTACCACCATGGGTTTGGTGAAATACTGGTCCAGATGAATGTGGAAGACACCCGGCTTGGAGTGGCCGAATATATACTGGAGAAGCATGGAATTGATACCATCGAGCTAAAGTGGGGGCAGGGGGCTAAGTCCATTGGAGGAGAGATAAAGGTCGATTCGCTGGACAGGGCCCTTGAACTCCAGCGGAGGGGGTATATCGTAACCCCGGATCCATCCCTGGAAGTAAACCAGAGGGCCTTCAAGACAGGAGCCATTAAGGAATTTGAGAGGCATTCCCGGCTGGGTTTCATTGACCAGGAAACCTTCCTTGCCGAGGTGCAACGCTTGAGGGATCTGGGCTTCAAGAGAATCACCCTGAAGACCGGTGCATACGGCCTCAGGGAACTGGCCATGGCCATCAAGTGGGGCACCCAGGCTAGCTTAGACCTGCTCACCATTGACGGCGCCCCGGGCGGCACCGGCATGAGCCCCTGGCGAATGATGGAAGAATGGGGGATGCCAAGCATCTACCTCCACTCCGCTGCCGTTGAATTCGCGGATTACCTCAAGAGCAAGGGTGAAACTCATATCTGCGACTTCGCGTTTGCCGGGGGATTTTCAACAGAAGACCACATCTTCAAAGCAATTGCCCTAGGGAACAATCACGTGAAGGCGGTGTGCATGGGAAGGGCCATGATGATTCCGGGATTCGTTGGAAAAAATATCCAGAAGTGGATCAAAAACAACGACCTGCCCAAAAGCGTGTCTGCTTACGGCAATACCCCGGAAGAGATATTCGTATGCTACGAAAGGGTCAAAGAAATTGTCGGCAATGACGAAATGAAGAATATTCCTCTGGGAGTAGTGGGAATTTTCAGTTTCTGTGATAAACTCAGGGTAGGCTTACAACAGCTGATGGCCGGGGCGCGATGCTTCAGGATCCATGCCATTAGTCGCAAAGACTTGATGTCCTTGACACGTGAGTGTGCCGAGGTAACAGGTATCCCTTACCTTATGGACTCTTACAGGCAGGAGGCCATGGAAATTCTGGACAGCCCTTCCTCCTATTCCATTCTTTGATAGGGTGAGGTCCTTCCAGCAGATAGTCGCGGGAAGGGCCTTGTCATTTGATCTTGAACCAGAGCAGGCTTACCCTGTCTGGCCCCGGATTGACCCACCTGGAAGGCATTTGGGTAGTCAGACAGATGATATCCCCGGCCTTGGCCCTGTAAGTCCTCTCCTCAACCTTCAATTCCAGGTGACCAGAGAGGAGGTAACCGATCTCCTCTCCCTTGTGGGCAAAAAAGTGAGACGAGAGGCTAGCATGTGCCGGGATCTTAATGAGATAGGGTTCGGCTTTTGTGTCAAAATCCATGGGGGTGAGACGTCTTGCATTAATGCCTTCAGGGGAAAAAGCCGGACCACTAACTTCCACAGAATCGCCTCCCGGGAAAACCACACGGCCTTTGATCTCGGCTGTGTCCTTGAAAAAGCTGCTCACATCAACCGAGAGGACTTCAGCCATCTTGAGGAGGGCAGTCAAAGAGGGATATATCAAATTACTCTCGATCTGGGAGATCGTACTCGATGTAACTCCCACAAGTTTCGCAAGCTCTGTTTGGGACAATCCTTTTCTTATACGTAATTCCTTCAACTTCGCCCCCAGATTGACCCTGCCCGCCTTCTTCTTTTCATTATCAAAGGTGACATCAAGGCCCTCGCTCCAGTAATAAAAGGGGTGATTCAAGTTGTCCGCGTTTCGATCCTCCGCTTTTAGTATTGTCAAGGAAGTCCTCCCTCTCTTCACTGAAAGATCGATTGCCACCTGCGCTATCTGGTTTATCTTGGCCCTCAGGCGAGGGGAATGGGCCCTCTTTTCCATAATCCAATAGGCCACGGTATTCAGTTCATACAAGCGGGGGCAAGAATGGCCGTAGAACCTGGCCAGGTCTTCTTCTCCCCCCCACAGTTCCTGCATGCCCGTCAGGCTTTCGAAAATGAAGCGGACGCTATTGTTCAATTCCCGGTGTACACGGTAAAGGGTGTCCATGACCCTTTCGACCTTACGGGGTTCATCCACCCCTTGGATATTGCACGGATGCCCCCTTTCAGCGCTGAACTTGAGGAAGATTTCAGACCCCTCTCCCTTGCCGTAGGTAAAACAATCCAGTATGGTCAGATGGGTACCTTCAGCCAGGGGACCCAGCTTGTCCAAGAGATTCTTGGGGGAGCGATCAAAGCTGACATAAACAAGGGGCTTGCCCTCTGTCTTTGAGGCCTTGAGTAAATTCAGGCAGAAGATCGCTGCAAGGCTGCCTGCATCGTCATGCCACACAACGTTATCCCCTATGAAAAGTCCCCCCAGAAGATGATCCAGATAACTTACTCCAGATGTGATCGCGAGCCTTTCCATGCCCACAAAAACCTTTCCTTCCTTGCCTGTCCTTTCCTCTGCCATTCTACCGCCTACTCTCACCAGCCGAAAGCATGGGTCCGGTGGAAGGTGTGGAGTACGGCATTCTATTGCAGGCCCAAGACATCCGCTGGATGCCGCAAAGAAATAATATGCTCCAGGGGTAATTATATAACTTTTGAGCAAAAAGCAAAGAAGTCAAAATGCCACTCGATATTCAGAATGTTCGGACTCTCGGCGCCAGGACTACCGGGATGCTCCTTTCATATTACGGATATGACTTCCAAGCGAATCTTTTCGATCATATCCATGTCGTATATCTTTTGGCCTCCGGAATCCGTGACATAGAAGACACCGTATATCCTCTCCCTGTCACTGTTGACCCTCGCGAACCTAATGTCGAGGCCCTGGGCGAAGATCTTCTTCGCCAAATCATAGAGGAGCCCCACCCTTATGCCTGCCTCCACCTCGATAGTGGTGAAAAAATCAGAGACCTCATTCTTGATCTTGACCCTCTTGGTCAGGGACCGCCACCCGGTAAACCTCATCACCTTCCGGCCCTTCTTCCTTATCAGATCATCCAGGGGAAGACGATCTTCGAGGGTCATTGAAATTTCCCTGCGAATCTTTTCCCACCGCTCTGTTTCGCGATAGGGATCAAGGGGATTGGTAACCTCGTAGGTGTCGAAGGCCAGCCCGTTTTTGAGAGTAAAGATGCTGGCTGAAAGCACCTCAATGTCATTGAGGGTGAAGACCCCGACCATCATCCTGAAAAGCCCGGGGCGGTCGTGGGTACAGAGCAAGATCCTGGTGACCGGCGCGTTTCTTAACTTCCTCAGCTTCCATGCAAGGTTATTGGTATGCAAGTTCAAGGCAAGCTCAAAGTGGTCTATAATGTCACCCAGTGGAGTATTCAGAATATAGCGAGGAGATATTTGGTCCATGAGGTCCAGGATATCCTCGTCTTTGTAATGGGGAGTAAGTGCCTTGAACACTTTCTCCTTGTTCTCCTCCACAAGCCTGGTGGCGTCTGGAGATGCAAGGGTCCCCCTCTCCAGGATATGCCTTACCTTGAAATAAAGCTCTATGAAGAGAACGAGCTTCCAATCGCTGTGTGCCATGGGACCCGTTGCTATGCTGTCTGCAATGGTCAACAGGAAAAGGAGCTTGAGGGATTCGAGGTCCCGGAGAATTTGAGCTACCTCTACGGAGGTCCTCTCCTCGTTCAAATCCCTTCTCTGGGACACCCGGACCAGGAGCAGGTGGTGTTTCACAAGGTGAACTATTACCTCAATAGTCTTTTCATCCATCCCCAGCCGCCTCAAGATGCGAGGCACCGCCTTGGCGCCCTTTTGAGTGTGATCCCCTGGATAGCCTTTACCGATATCGTGCAGCAGGGCTGCCAGGTACAGGCACCTGGGATCTTGTATTTCATCATAGACCTCCTTGAACACCGGCCATTTGTCATCAAACTCTCCCCTTGCAATATCCCCTGTTGCCTCAAGAGTCTTGAGTGAATGCAAGTCCACCGTTTCCACGTGGTAATAGCTGAACTGGGCCAGATTCCTGATCTTGCGAAACTCGGGGATAAAGAGATCCACCAGCCCTATGTCAAGTGCTGTCCTTGGAATCTTGGGACTGACGGGATCTGTCAGGATGCCCAGGAAAAGATCACAGGCATCCGGGTGTTTCAGGAGATCCCTGCCCCTTTGCGCTATGGTCTTTCTAGCCTCCCATACAAAGTCTGAGCCTACACGCAGCCCTCGGTCCTTGGCTTCACTAAAGCCCTTGAGAATCAGCACGGGGTCATTGTACAAGAGGCCCTTGTTTCCTAGTACAAGATTACCCTTCAAGATCCTGAATTCTTTTGGAAGCCTGGCCGGAGAAGGTTCGAAGGGCTTGTGATCTAGAATGTCGATGGCCTTTGTGCTGAACTCCTCCCAGCCATACCTGATCTTGTTCATATCCCGATAGACCTGCCTCATGAATCTTTCAGGACCCGAAATGTTGGGCCTGTCCCTGTAGCCCAACTCAATGGATAAGTCCCTTTGTGATTCGAGAAGGAGTCGATCCTCCTTTCTACCGGCCATACGGTGGAGACGGTTCCTCACTTTTAGCAAGTGGCTCTTGGAACGGTTGAGGCCCTGTATATCCAGGTGTGAGAATGCCTCGTAGTTCCTGAGTCCGCCCAAGTCTTCCACTCTGAAGTATATCCTCGCCATCCAGGCCACGAAATGGAGGTCCCGCAGGCCGCCCAACCCTTCCTTGAGATCCGGCTCCACAAAATAGCCCTGGCTGTCATATTTGTCTTTCCGTTTTTGGTGATATATGAGGAACTTATTAAGGAATGAACGTCTCTCGCGCGTAATTCTCGACCACAGAGCCTCCTGGAAGAGTTGGTAGAGAGATCGAGAGCCAGCCAGGAATCTTGCGTCCATAACCGATGTCATGAACCGGAATTCATGCATTGCCAGCCGAATGCACTCGGGTATGGTCAAGACAGCATGTCCAACGTCCAGTTTTGCGTCCCAAAGCGGATAAAGGGCGCCGGTGATGGCGGCTGTGATATCGGGTGATATCTTGTCCCGGTGGATGACCAGCAGGTCAACATCGGAGGCCAAGCAGAGCTCCCGTCTTCCATAACTACCCAGGGCGATTATGGCCAGCCTTTCCTTGAGAACCCTCTTTCCCTGTATGTCATTGCTTGAAAAGGAGAGGAGGGAGCGGATGAAGCGGTCCATGAGGCTGGTATATTTCCGTGTGAGGGCCAGACCTGAGAATTCTTCAAATGCCCTATTGAATAGATCTCTCCTTCGGCCCTGAAAATCCCTGACAATCCCTTTTGATCCCACGGAGTTCTTCTTATATGGCGTCCTCGTCCTCTTCACCCGTTCGGATGCGAATCGCCTTTTCGACGGGCAAGACAAAAATCTTTCCATCTCCTATCTGCCCGGTATAGGCGTTCTCCTTGATGGCTTCTACCACACGTGAAACCAGATCGGTCGGCACGACTACCTCCACCTTTATCTTGGGGAGGAAATCTACGATGTATTCCGCACCCCTGTAAATCTCCTTGTGTCCTTTCTGCCTGCCAAACCCTTTAACTTCAGTGATCGTCATTCCACTCACGCCCAACTGTAAGATAGCTTCCTTGACATCATCCAGTTTGAAGGGCTTTATGATCGCTTCGATCTTGTTCATGTCCACCTTCCCCGCGAGAATGGTCTCATGGACCGGGCCTATCCCCTATGCTTCCTCGGCCACCCGCCCACGAAGTTCCCGGATGCTGTTCAGTGTCCGGCTGAACCCCCACTCCAGCACGATTTTCCACATAGTACCTGGAGCGTTATCCTATTCAGGATAGGATTCCATGTCAATGCTTTTTCCCGTGTCGTGCTCCAGCCTGCTCCATCTGGCCGGGCGAATCAGTACGGACTCAAGGGGCGAGCCAGCGATAGGACGGCTTCCGGAAGGCTTTTTCCTAAAGCCACATAAGAATGATGCCGCATTGGCCCACTTGAAGCAGAGCCAATGAGGTGCTTCGTGCAACACCCTTTTACGGAAAGATGACTTTGCACTTCAGGCCGGGAGGGATCTGGAACTTGGGATTGGGGAGTTCCAGACGCACGCGGAACGTACCGCTTGCAGCATCAACCACCTTGTCAACCACCAAGACCTTTGCCTTGTAGGCTCCACTAACAGGGCTCTCAGGCCTGACGGTTGCAATCATGCCTTTCTTGATCGACCCGAGCATCTCTACCGGCAATATCACTTCCACATGGAGG
>JAFDIC010000007.1 GCA_019308525.1 Deltaproteobacteria bacterium | reverse complement strand
ATTCAAGTTGAGAAATCGAGGTTCAGGGTTTAGGGAGGTTTTATCGGTTCAATTGGTTTGATTGGTTTATTGGTTTGATTGGTTTGATTGGTTTCATTGGTTTCATTGGTTTATTGGTTTCATTGGTTTGATTGGTCTCTCTGGTCTACCTCGTGACTTGTGACTCGTGACTCGTCACTTCTTTTGAGATCGCGACTGAAAGTCGCTCCTACAAAGGGACGCCGACTTCCGGTTTGCACTTGACCCCGCCACGATCTTTCTCTATACTCCGACTTTGCGCTTGTGAAATGTTTCCATTTTGCACTAATCAACTATCCGTGAGCGAATTGCGTTTTGTGGTCACTAATCTTGCAGGAGGTTATATTATGGGAAAAGTAGGCATCATCGGAGTGGGCCAGAGCGCCTTTGTCAGGGGATACCCCGGATCCATCAGGGAGCTGGCCTTCGAGGGATTCAAGGAGGCTATGGAAGACGCTCAAATTTCAACGACGGATATCGACGCTTCTGTTGTGTGCTCTGCGCCTGAATATGACAAACAGAGGTCACCTGCCGGGGTGTTCGCAGAATACCTGGGGCTTGTACCGCAACCCACGTGCTATCTGGAATCTCTTTGCTCTTCCAGCAGCATGGGCCTCAGGGTTGCCTATTCTCTCGTGAAATCAGGGCTTCATGATGTGGTCGCGGTAATCGGATTCCAAAAGATGTCCGAGATTTCCTCCGCAGAATCCCAGGAAAGGATGGGGAGGGGAGCTGACATCCAGTGGGAAAGCCCCTTTGGGACCATGATGCCTGCGTACTACGCCATGTATGCCAGGGCCCATATGGAGACATACGGTACTACACCTGATGACTTGGCCCTGATAAGGGTCAAGGCCGCCACTTACGGCCAGATAAACGACAAGGCTGTCTACCGCAAGCCGGTCACCTTTGAAATGTTCTCAGACCCGACCAGTCCAATGTCCGGGCCCGTGGCCAGTCCTCTTCGGGTCGGCGACTGCTGTGCCAATGCGGACGGCAGCTCATGCGTGATCATTGCCAACGAGGAAAAAGCAAAGGCCTTTAGCAAGAAGCCTGTATGGATACTGGGACTGGGGGCGGCCTCGTGTCCTGTCAACATGACCGGAAGGGATCTCTTCACCGGCCTCACAGTCGCCCAGCAGGCCGCTGAACAGGCCTACGCCATGGCCGGGGTGACACCAAAGGACATTGACGTGGCCGAGGTACACGATTGCTTTACCATCGCGGAACTTATGGCCTATGAAAACCTTGGCTTTGCGAAGCCCGGCGAAGGAAAGGAGCTCATCAAGGGCAAGGAAACATACAAGGAGGGGAGCATCCCGGTCAATGTGGACGGAGGGCTCTTGTCCAAGGGCCACCCCATCGGGGCGACCGGGGGGTCCCAGATAAGGACCATAGTGCTCCAGTTGAGGGGAGAGGCAGGACAGATGCAGGTAAAGGACCCTGAAATCGGCCTGGTCCATAACATCGGTGGTGTCGGCCTTTACGGCAACGTGACTATCCTGGGGAGGTAAGAGAATGGGCAAGGTTAAGGAAATAGACGATCGGTTCAAGAAGTTCGGGACGGTGAGCTTTACCGCCATTACAAAGGTGAACGACTTCATCGACTACCTTGAGAAGGGCAAGGTTGCCGGTACCAGGTGCAAGGACTGCGGTGCGGTCTTTTTCCCGCCGCGGGCGGATTGCTATCGCTGTCTTACCAGCAATATGGAGTGGTTCGAGGTGAGCGTTACCGGGAAGCTCCTCAGTTACAGCAAGCTCCAGTACGCTCCAGTGGGTTTTGAAAAGGACCTCCCCTATGCCATTGCAGTGCTCGACTACGGTGACTACAAGGTGTTTGGTCGCATAGACGGCACCATCCCCGACGGCGAGATCAACATCGGCATGCAAATGAAGACAGTGGTCAATCAGCTACCCAACGGGCAGTTGAACTACGTCTTCCAAAAGGCGTAAAGGGCGTAATCCTTGAACTTTGAACCTCATATCGCAAGGAGGACCTTGCTCCATGAATAGGAATTCAAGGTTCAAAGTTCAAAGTTCAAGGTTGAAAAATGATGAGGAGTTATTTCCTGCTTCGCGATCGGATTGTGGAACGAGCCGACCATGTCGGTGGAAATTCGGTGACACGATCACCTCGATCCAAATACGGCAACCTGGTTGCCTCGGTCCAAAGCAAGGGATTTCTGGTACGGATTACGCCACGGTATCATCTGCCGGAGCTAGGGGGCACGCGGATTACACAAACCTTCAACTTTGAACCTCATATCGCAAGGAGGACCTTGCTCCTACAGGGGAGGGATGCGATGAATTGTCCCGCTGTAGGAGCGACTTTCAGTCGCGATCCAAGAAAAGCGACGGGTCACAAGTGACAAGAGAGACCGAAGAGACTGATCAGGCAAATTGAACCAATGAAACACACCAGGTATTGAACTTCGAACCCTGTGCCCCTAGTTGCATGGCCCGGTCTTCAAGAAACAGTAGGTGGATCCAGATAACCATATTTATCGATCCCAGGGCCCAGGAAGCGCTTAGCGACTACCTGTTCGAAATGGGAACCGAGGGTCTGGTGGTGCTTGATAAGCCTGTGCCGGGCATCAGGGCGTACCTGTCGGCGAAGCTCGTTTCAGAGGAAAGACTCTCTGGCCTCCAGGAATTTCTCGAAACCCTCAGCGAGATCTTTCCTGGCATGCCTCCCCCGGAGTTTCGGGTCCAAGGGGTGGAAGACCAGGACTGGGATCTCATGTGGCGAAGGTTCTTCAAACCCGAGCAGGTCACTCCCAGATTGATGGTTCTTCCCCCCTGGGAAGCCCTCTCTTCTCCTTTCCCTGGCCACTTGGTCAAAATCGATCCCGGTCCTGCCTTCGGTACGGGTCGCCATGCCACCACGCGCATGTGTCTCAAGGCACTGGAGGACAATGTTCCGGAAGAAGAATGGTCCCTGGTGGATGTTGGTACAGGGAGCGGGATCCTGGCCATATATGCAAGTATACTGGGAGCGCAGAGGGTGCTTGCCATAGACACGGACCCGGAAGCGGCGGGGTGGGCAAAGAGGAATATAGGGTTGAATGGTCTCGCCGGCCAGATCGAGGTCTCCACCCTGCCCCTTGACAGTCTGGAAGAACAGTTCTCCATGCTTGTAGCCAACATCACCCTCAAGACTATAGTCGGGCTTGTTCCCATCTTCCCGCCCAGGCTCTCACCCGGGGGCAAGGCCATCCTGTCAGGGATACTGCAAAGCCAGGTGGAGGACCTGGAGGATTGCCTTCAGCGCTCCCATCTTCATCTCCTGGAAATACTTAGCCAGGAAGAATGGGCGTGCGTCATAGCCAGACATGTGGGCCGGGCCGGCGGAGGTGACGGGGTTTGAGACGCTTCTTCTTGAAAGAGGCCCCCGTCCGGGGGAAACCGGCAGTCATATCGGGCAAGGAGGCCAGGCACATTATCAGGGTCCTCAGGATGGGGAGGGGAGATCGCCTGATCCTTATTGATCCTGAAGGTAACCGTTTCTTTGGGATCATCCAGTCCCTGGGTACCAAGTCCGTCACCTTGGCCATTGAGAAACCGGCGCCCAAGCCTTCGCCTTCCCCTGTAGAGATCTTGCTGTGCCAGGCCCTGTTGAAATCCCGGGCAATGGACATGGTCATACAGAAGGCATCCGAGATAGGAGTGGACAGGATCATCCCTTTTACTTCTGAGAGGACGGTTGTCAAGCTGGACCAGGAGCGGTTCGGGATAAAGAGAAACCACTGGGAGGAGATCGCGCTCAGTTCAGCCAAGCAGTGCGACAGAACCACCCCCATGAAAATCGGCCCCCTCCGGGTATTTCAGGACCTTGTTTCGGCCACAGGAGACCTCGAAGGTCTCAAGGTGATCCTCTGGGAGCAAGAACGAACACAGGATCTCAAGTCCCTCCTCAGGACTTCTAGCCGGAGCAAGAAGTTCATTGCCCTTGTTGGTCCGGAAGGCGGGTTTTCAAGCCGGGAAATCCAGCTTGCCCGTCAGGCAGGATTTGTTCCCGTCTCTCTGGGCGACAGGATCTTGAGGGCAGAGACCGCCTCTGTGGCCATCGCCACCATTGCCCAGTATGAGTGGGGTGACCTGGGAGGTTGAACTACCACCGAACCTCACGGGTATTGTATCATTCTACCCTCTCAGAACGCCTCTGAGGGGAGTGGGAATGGCTCAGGAGCGATATTGGGCCCCGGGAAAAGACACCCAGGGACCAAAATAGCAAATGCAAGAATCTGAGTAATCGAGAATTCTATTCGTAGAAAGGGACTAGCTGCGCCATATCTCCACTATGGTCAGATCATCGCTTGCCTCGGCACTGCCGCGCCAAGCGTTTACCGCGTCCAGCAGGCCCTTGCCCCATGGAGGGCCTTTGCCCCTGGTTATATAGCCCCTGAGTCCTTCATAACCAAAGAGATCATTGCCTTCATTCTCTGCCTCGGTAACCCCGTCTGTTATGAAAAGCACTGAGTCCCCGGGGGCGATCACTATCTCCCGTTGTTGGTACTCTGTGTGAGGAGCAAGGCCCAGGGACACTCCCTTCAGGGGAGGGGCTTCCCTTATCTCACCCCCCTTGATCCAGACCGGGGGGAAATGTCCGCCAAGCGCATACTGCATTCTTCCGCTGCGAGGATCGTACTTACCGAATATGATGGTCGCAAAAAAGCCTTCCTGGGACATTATGTCATACATCCCCCTGTTGACCGCTTGTAGGAGTTCACCCACGTCGTCATGCTTGAGGGCCTCGCTCCTTATCTTTGCTGAGAGGGCCGCCATGATCAAGGCCGCAGGCAGACCCTTGTCCGAGACGTCGGCCACGTAAACCAGCCACTGACCTCCGGGGGCCGGCATGAAGTCATAGAGGTCCCCTCCCACCATGGCGGCAGGTCTTGAAACCGCCCAAGCATGGCTCCCCCCCTCCATTTGGGGGATCGTGGGCCAGAACATGGCCTGGATCTTTGCCGCTGTTTCAAGTTGAATTTCAAGCTCCTGCTGCTTGAGACGACTCTCGAGGAGCCTTGAGCGGATGATGGCCACTGCCGCAAGATCTGCAAAGCTCTCAAGAATGTCCTGATCTTCGGAGTCGAAATAGGGTTTCCCCTTGGAATTGACCACATTGATCACACCCAGGACCTCTTTCCTGTATAGCAAGGGGGAACAGAGGAGACTCCTGGTAACAAATCCTGTCTTCCTGTCCGCCTCTTTGAACAGCCTCGGATCCCTTTGGGCATCTTTGATGTTTATGGTCTGTCTGTTCTGGGCGACCCATCCTGCGATTCCCTTCCCGAGCTTCAGCTCCACCCTCCCATGAAGCAGCTCTTCGGCCCTTTCGCCAAGGATTTCGTCCTTTACCGCCGCGAATCTCAATACCTCGCGCTCCGGATCATAAAGCAGTATGGAAGAGGCCTCTGCGTCCGTGATATCCCTCACCAGGTCCAACAGTTCGGGCAACAGCTCTTCCAGTGATTCTATGTGCGCCAGAGATTGGTTCGCCTTGATCAACTTCTTCAAGCGCTCGGAGACCTTTGAATTGTCCAAAGTATCGTCTTTTCGTTCCATGGGACTCCATGCCCTGGGAACAGGGAGAAGAAGGGGTTCGCTTCTCAGGCTCTAAACTCTTCCACGGGCCTTTACACTACCGCCCGAATACAGACACCAGAAAGATTTCCCTCGCGATCGCCGATAATTGGATCGAGTATAGGTGAGGGGATGACTGGAGTCAAGAACAGAGGTTCCAGCAGAGGATGAGGAGGATATGTCCTTGAAAAATGGCGTGTTATGCCATACTATTTTGCGGGTTGAAACGTATGTCTCCGGGTTCAGTTCTATCATCTCCGGCCCTGCGGGGCCAGGGAGAAACTCTGCGGACCAAGGTGAAAGCCGTCAGAATCCTCATAGCATCTCGCTCGGACAGGGATCTCGACCACGAAAGACGATTGATGTGGGGAGATTACTGGGTCAAGTATGAACTGGCTCGGGAGTTTTCCAGTAAAGGCTTTGCTGTGGTCGATAAAGATCCGGAGGTCATTCTCCACCTCTTTGGTTCCCCGCCAAAGGCTCGGTTCCCTGATCATACATTGAACATTGTTTGGCTTTACAGCCATCCCGACCTCGTGACGCCCGAAAACCTCAAGCAATTCAGGAGAATCTATTGCGCCTCCCAAGACTTTATCCCCAGGCTGGTGGAAATGGGGTATGAAAATGTTGAACTCATGCTCCCGTCAACCTCGAAGAGGCCTTTATCACTACCGCCCCGGCATGATATCGTCTTTCTTGGCAATGCCCGGGCATCGAGGCGGGATGGGAGGGCCATAGTGCGAGACATGGGAGACACCCCTTACGATTTCAAGGTATGGGGCAACCTGTGGGAGAAGATCCTTCCCCGGAAGTACTACGGAGGCAGGTACTGGGATTACAGGACACTTGAACACTTGTACGCATCCGCCCGCATCACCTTGACAGACCACCACCCGGACATGGCCAGGGAAGGTTTCGTATCCAACAAGGTATTCGATGTCCTTGCCAGCGGTGGATTTGTTGTTTCAGACAAGAATCGCGGCATTTCCAGTATATTCGGCGACGCCGTACCCCAATATGAGTCACCAGAAGACCTGAAACAACTGCTGGAGCATTTCTTGGCCAACCCGGCTGAAAGACAAAGACTGATGCTCATGGGCAGGAAGATAGCCCTGGCCAATACTTACTCGGATCGTGTCCTGGAGTTTTCCAAATGCCTTGTGGAGGAAACATGGGATGGTTGAGAAGCCTAGAATATTCTATATCGACTTGTTCCGCAGGGTCAATTCCAACCCCTATTGGCTCAAGGCCTTCCAAAAGCTTGGCGACACCCAGGCCTTTGATATAAGGGGAGACCTTTCCCGCCTTGAACCCATGCTCAGGGCTTACGGGCCTGACCATGTTCACCTGGGGGGCAGCGTGAAAAAGGGGATAATAGATCCGGATATTCTTGCCGGCGTGAAGGCCGAGTGCGGATGCAGCATATCTGTATTCTATGGCGATGCCAGGTACTCTTCCTATCACTGTGAGCTTGCAGAGGTGGTCGATGCAGTTTACATCAATAACAAGACGCATGTTAGGAAAAATAGAGAACTCGGATATCAGAACTTCCACTATTTGCCATGCCCTACCGACCCGGAGGTCTTTCGTCCCATCCCAGGCCCGAAGAAATATGATGTGCTTTTCGTCGGCAATAATAACAGCCCCGGCAGGTCTGCTTTATTGAGGAAAATCCACGACCTCTTCAAACTCACGGTAGTGGGCCGCGGTTGGGAAGGCTCACCTTTCAATGTCTTGCCGGAGAGTTATGGAGAAGATTTTTCCAGGATCGTCGGTCGAGCCAGGATCTCCCTTGGACTCATTGACGACACCTGGATCGATCTGGAAGCATGCTTTTCCAACCGCCTGGTAAATATGCTGGCTTGCGGCGCCTTTTTTCTCCAGAGATACACGCCCGGCCTGGAAGGCATATTCGAAAATTACGGGCACCTGGTCTGGTACCACACTCAGGATGAGCTCATCTCCCTGATCCATCGGTACCTCCACCTGCCCTTGGAAAGAACTCGGATTGGCGCCAGGGGAAGGGAAATCGTCCTGGCAAAATTCACCTATGATCTGGCGGTCAAGAATATCCTTCAAGACTCTCGGCCCAAGGCCTTGCCGTAGAACTCCGGTACCCTTCCAGAACCAGTTTGCTTTCATGGCATATTTAATGCTATGCTACGAATCGCTACCTTTAGCTAGGAGGAATGGATGACGATGGGAAAAAAAGATATCCCTGTCGTAAAAAGGTCCCTCTTCTCGTGGATACTGCCCGGCAATGTAAAACTCCAGCTTGCTATCGTCTGCGTGATCTCGGTCACTGTCTTCGCCAGGGTATTCCCCTTGGAAATGCAAAAGAGGATAGTCAACGAGGCCATAAACCTCAGGGAAATTGACCTCCTCTTTACCTACTGCGCCCTCTACCTGGCCGCTGTAGTACTAGCAGGAATGCTGAAGTACCTCATCAACGTCCTCCAGGTCCTGATCAGCCAGCGTACCTTGGCAAAAATGAGAAAAGACCTCTACAGCCATATCCTCACCCTTCCCTTGAGCTTTTTCAGGAAGACGGGCTCGGGATTGGTGGTCTCCTCGATTGTCAGGGAGCTCGCTGCCGCCGGGGATTTCGTTGGCATGGCCCTTGGTGTGCCCATAACCAGCATACTCACCCTCCTTGCCTTTGCAGGCTACTTGTTTACTTTGAACTCCTGGCTCGCAATCCTATCCCTGAGCATTTATCCGTTTATCCTGCTCGTAGTCCCCTTCCTCCAGAGAAAAGCAAATCAGGCCAACAAGAGGCGCGTTGATGCAACACGGGATCTGTCCAACAAGATAACCGAATCAATTGCCGGAATACACGAGATCCACGGAAACGGTTCCTATCACCTGGAGAACAAGAAATTTGCCAAGCTCATTGATAATCTGCTCAAGATCAGGATAGTTTGGGGCATGTGGCGATTCGGCGTAAAGAGTACCAACAACTTCTTCATCAACCTGAGCCCTTTCTTCATTTTCATGATCGGCGGTTACTTGGCCATCAAGGGCCGATTGGAATTGGGGGCCCTTGTGGCCTTTCTCTCCGCCCAGGAACGCCTGTACGGTCCATGGAAAGAACTCATCTCCTTTTACCAGCTCTACCAGGACGCATCGGTAGGATACAAGAAAAGCATGGAATACTTCGATGTCCCGGTGGAGCATGAGATAAAGCCCAAGGACCGCAAACCCTATGAACTGGAAGGCGACATCGAGGTAAAAGACCTATCCTTTATCACCGAGGACGGCATAAGGCTGATAGAAGACGTCAATTTCTCCCTGAAGTCCGGCGAGCACTTTGCCCTCGTCGGCTTCTCCGGCAGCGGTAAGAGTACCCTCGCCCAGTGTATAGGCCAACTGTACAAGTATTCCAGGGGACAGGTTTTGATCGGCCGCAAGGAGGTATCCAGGCTTACCAAAGCCGACATAGTAAGAAACCTGGGCATTATCGCCCAGTCCCCCTTTATCTTCGACGGGACGATTAAAGAAAACCTCCTCTATTCTTACTCTTCCATGGTGAACGTGGAAAACAACGGAAAGAGTTCTGCCATGCCTGACCTGGATGACCTTATCGAGGTGATCCAGCAAACCGGCGTCTTTCCGGATATCTTGAGGTTTGGCCTCAATGCTATCCTGGATCCAGAAAAGTACAGTGATCTCGGCCCACTGATAAACAGGGTACGACAGAGCTTTCAGCAGGAGTTCGGAGAGTCTCTTGCTGAGTATGTGGAGTTCTTCGACGTGAATAAGTACCTTTACTTTTCAAGTATCCTCGAAAACCTGGCCTTCGGGACTCCCAATAAGGATAGTTTCACCATCTCGAGGCTGCCCAGGAACAAGTATTTTCTCGATTTTCTTGACGATGCCGACCTTACGAGACCTCTGTTGACCCTTGGGGCGGAACTTTCGCGTCAGTCAGTGGATATATTGGGGAACCTGCCACCCGGAAAGGCCTTTTTTGAACAAAGCCCGGTCAGGCCGGAAGAATTGGATCCCCTGAAAGAGCTTGTAGAGCGATTGAGAGGGCAAAGGCTCCACCAATTGGCTCCAGAAGACCGTGAACATCTCCTTGCCCTTGCCCTGCGCTTTGTTCAAGGCAAACACAAAATGGCAAGGCTTCCCAAGATGCTCGAGGAACTCGTACTGGAAGGAAGGGCAATGTTCAGGGAGAGGATTACGAGGGATGATCCAGGGGCCATCTCATTTTTTACCATATCCGAGTACATGTACGGACAAACCATCCTGAATAACATTCTTTTTGGCAAACCCAAGACCCAGAAGCATGAGGCCCAGGAAACCATTTACCAGAGCATTGTTCGGCTACTCATAGAGGAAGATCTCCTGGAAAAGATAGTGGAGATCGGGATGGAATTTGAGGTGGGCACCAAAGGAGACAGGCTCTCGGGCGGCCAGCGCCAGAAAATCGCCATTGCCAGGGCATTCCTCAAGTCACCGCGGATTTTGATCATGGATGAAGCGACATCCGCCCTTGACAATAACTCTCAGGCGCGCATCCAGAACCAACTGGACACCAAGTTCAGGAATAATACTACGGTGCTAGCGGTCGTGCACCGGCTTGACATTACCAAGAACTACGACAAGGTGGCAGTAATGAGGGCGGGGAAAATAGTGGAAATGGGGACTTATGACGAGCTTATTGAGAGAAAAGGGGTATTCTATGAACTCGTCTCAGGGAAAAGAGGATAGCTTTGAACGAAGTGAGCTCCAGAACAACCTTGAGCTGTTGAGGCAGGTATATTTCTTCTCGGGCCTTCCCCTCCAAAGCCTCAAGGTCTTTGCCTATCTTTGCACGAGGGAAACATACAAGAAAGGGGAGTTCCTCTTCCATCAGGACGACAACGACGGCCAGGCCTTTTATATCATTTCAGGCAACGCAGCCCTCCTGTGCAAGGATGAAAAGGGTGAGTTCCTGGTCCGTGAGTACGGCCCGGGGGATTTCCTCGGCGGCATGGTCCTTCTTGGGAATATTCGCAGGCTCTTTTCCCTTGAGGCACTGGAGGACGTGACCTGCTTGATACTGACCAGGGAAAACTTTGATGCAACCGTCGAACGCTTTCCTGACCTCATGCCGAGGATCATTCGTTCCGTGGTGAAAGCCATTGAAGAGAGGGAAGAAGCATTTCTGAATATCCGCAAGGAGACCTGCGAGACCTGTTCTCAAATGATCGGATTTACCCTGCTTTGATCGTGTATTTGTTATCAGTTACTTGTTATCGATCGCCGGTCCCCGATCCCCGGGTGAAGATCCAAAGACCTGGTACCTGAAAATGATATCCCAGTTTTCTTGAAAGCAGGCAGACAGTGCTCTGAGCCACTCCAATAACAACTGATAACCAATGACTGACAGGAGAAACGCCCTGGGGTTCTTTCCCCCAATTCATGGATTTGCCTGTTTGTCACAAACATGGTAGGATCGATTTTGTTTGTTTGATTCTCCTGTTTGGATGTTTTTATGCTCTCCATTGAACTGAAAAATGATATGAAAGAACTTGAAAGGCTCCACAAGGCCGTGAAAGACCTTGGCGAGGGCCTGAGTCTTTCAAGGAAGGTCCTGTTCCATATCAATCTTGCCCTGGAGGAGATCTTCACCAATATTGTCTCCCACGGATATACTGACGAGGGAGAACATCTCATAAAGATAACCATAAGCCGAGAAAATGACTTTCTCTGTTTTAGAATCGAGGATGACGGAATTCCTTTCAATCCCTTGAAGGCAAACCCCCCGGAGCTAAAAGGTCCTTTGGAAGAAAGGCCTGTTGGTGGGTTGGGCTGTTATCTCATGAGGTGCTGCATGGATGATGTCAGATATGAAAGGAGCAGCAACAAAAACATCTTGACTATGAAGAGGTGCATAAGCCCTGAGAGACCGGAGGTTGAGAACAACTGCTGAAAAGCATGGGACCAGGTTCAGCCTGTCTTCCCATGGCAGCCGTTGAAATTGGTCCCCGGTACTTAAAAGGATATTCGCGGAGGTAGGACAAAAATGGATATTGTGGAGAAAAAAGAGAATGATGTTTCCGTCTTTCTCCTCAAGGGCCGCCTGGATTCCAATACTTCCCCAGGCCTGGAGCAGAAGATAGTAGAATCCATCAACAGTGGGGCCAAGAAAATAGTCATAGACTTTCAAGACCTTGACTACATCTCCAGTGCGGGCCTGAGGGTGATAAACAAGACCCTCAAGCAACTCAGGCAGAAAGAAGGCAAGCTGGTACTCACCTCCATGCAAGATTACGTGAGAGAGGTATTCGAAATCGCGGGTTTTGATTCCTTTATCCCGATTGTCTCCTCAATGGACGAAGCCCTGGCAAACCTCTAGCCCGCCTGAGGTGGGCCCGTCCGCCTGAGGTGGGCCCGTCCGCCTAAGGCGGATGTGCCAGAGAGGTCCGGGATAAAAGAAACCCTCCACTCAGCCCGGGAGGCTTGCCCCGGAAACTTATCAAATCCGCTGACAAACCCCTGGTCTCACCTGTCTATCACCTCAGGCCAATCAGGCCTCTCTTCCCCAGTTCCCTGAGGAACTGGGTGACAGAGACTTCTGCCTCCCTTTTTTCCAGCCGGTAGCTTTTGGAGAACTCAACCGCGATAGCGCGCACTGAACGGTTGCCGTTGATAAGGTCCCATACAGTGGTTCCCAGCCTGTCCAGATGGATTTCTTTGGTCTTCAGGATGTCCCTTTCCCTGCCAAGTCTTCTTACCAGGCCTGCAAACCACGGACGTATACTTACAGTGTAAGTCAGAAGGACCTCTCCGGTATCCAGCCGCTTCTCCTTGATCCGAGGATTCTTGAGGGGGATGCTTGCCAGTGCTTCTGGTCGGGTTATCGCTGGAGCATCCTTCTTTTTTCTCCTAAATGCATACATATTCTTTGCACACCCGGTCAAAGAGCGCTGGTTCAATATTTCCCCTTCCCTGGTAACCAACCCCAAGTATGCGATTCTTCTCCTCTACGTGCCACAACCTGAAACGCCGCAGGGAGGGCTTTAGGTTCCTTATCCACCTGACCCGTCCGAAGAGGGTTGAGCAAGGCTCCTCATTCCACTCCAGGCCATCAATTTCCGGAGCCTGGATCTCTTGAAATTTCTTCTTGTGGAGATAGGGCAGCTTCTCCAGGAAGGCGAAAAGGCCACCCTCACCCATCAGGGCCGACGCAGGGGCCCACCTGTGCAGGGTGATTTTCTGTACCCTTCGGGAAAATACCATCTCAAACTCTCCGGGCTCAAAGCGGTGCCTGGTCAACCTATAGGCACTTGGAACTAGGGCATGTATGTCGAAAACCGCCCACAGCACCCGGTTGTCCGTTCGGTGGTCTTGAAAGGATTCCAATACACGGGCTGAAAGGGCGTCTCCTGTGCCCGGCTTCCCCTTTTCAAAGAATTGAATGGCAGTGACTCTTTTGCAGGTGGGGCAGTATATGACCAGGCCTTTGCCCCGGAGGCCTTCTCCTTTCCAAGAAAATCCAAAGGCCCTAAAAGGCTTCAAGGGCTCCCGCCATGCCTGCGGCAGCGCAATCTCCTGAATCAAGCCCCCCAATTGCTTGTCCTGGGCCGACCTTAGTTTCTTCAGTTGATCCCTGGGAGAGAATACCCCTTTTATGGCCCTTGAGCGGAGCTCCATGACGGGGCCGAATTCGTTTTCCAGCATGACGTAGCCTGGTCCCAACTTTGCCGCGTCCCAGTCAGCGGGCATCACAAAGCGGACGCCATCCCAGGCCAATTCCTTCCATATCATGTTGCAGGCAACTCTCTTTACCCGGACGGGCAGGAAGACATTCGCTACCGGATCTATGGGCCCCTAGCGGGGGATGAATCGTTCCATATCCTCCTTCCGCCATTTCATGCTCCCTTGCCTCCCCTTCACGGGCTTCTTGTATTCCGGGTGTTTCTTCCTGTAGCAATTCAGTTCCTCTTCCAGCAAGTTGGTCATGCTGATCTTTACCGAGTTTCCTATCTTTTCCTCCACGTCCTTGGTATTGTGCTGGAGGATAAGGCTTATCCTGTTGTTCTCCTCGTCCACGAACGACCACTTCCATGCAATTACCACGTGGAATGGATCCCCCCTCCACTCGGAAGGCTCCCCAAACCTTTCCTCAAAAAGTTTCAGCAGCTTCTTGTAGAAACCCTTGGAAGAATCTGCATACTTTAACTTTATCCTTATTATTCTCCCCTGTTCAGCGCAGGTGCCATAGGCGATGATCCCGCTCTTGAAGCCGACCTGGGGCCTTATTTGAACCTCCCGTATGTATTCCATATACCGGATGGGTAAAGAAGTCTCCATCCGGACCCTGTCCTCGTATTCAGCGATGTTTCTCCCCAGCACAAAGCCCGCAATGCCGTGGGGAACACTCCCCCTGGCAAGGCACCAACCGGGCAACAAGAAGAAGACTATAATTGCGCCCAGTCCTAATGATGTCAGATGTCTTTTCATAACCGCTCCAATTCCTCAAAGAGTTGTATGTAGCCAATCTCAAGAGCTTTATTTTATCCTCCAATCCCACATATTTCAATACCAGTGTATGTGAAAAAACCCTACACGGCTAATGCTACCATCACAAGGCAATACCAATGCCCTAGTAAGCGAGGCGAGTGAGGGACTTCAGGATGAGGGTCACGCCCATGGCAAACATACCCGTAAGACCCATTCCGCAGGAAAACCCGGCAAGCAGGACAGGGGCATACTGGCGCCACATGGCACCATACCTCTTCAGAAAGAAAAACCTCCCCAACAAGGCTCCTATCACCTCCAGGATGAGGCCGTGGGGGGTGGTCTGACCCAGGCCGCGGACCACACCGTAAATCAAGAGAACGGGAAGCCCCAGCACGGAAAGGATGCCATAGGTAATGAGACCGAAGAAAAGGCCTGACGCGACGTAGCTCGCTTTCAAAGCCTGGAAAAAGAGGGAGTTGCCCTCGAGCGTCGAGGTCTGCATCAACAAGGTATTCAAGGCCTGGAGGTGCCATAGCTCCTGGGCGTAGGGATAACTGCTGGAAGGAATTGGAGCCAAGCGCCAGATGAACTGGGAGAAGAGGAGGCTGGCCACCATCACCACGGGAAACACCACGAACTCCGCCTTTATGATTCCACGGATGCTGGTACCGGTCAGCTCTATCTGTCTGAAATTCACAGTTGCCTCCCCGTAATTGTGTATGGGGATTGGAGCGTACCAGATCTCTATCCCCTGGTAGCCGAAGAACTTGGCACCTGCAATGAAGCTGGCCTCCCGGACAAGGGGCAGGCTGATGAACTGTCCCGCAATACCTTCCATTCTCGCGGTAATGTAAGAGATTATGGGCGTGTAGAGGAATCCGTAGCCCAGGAAAAAAATCCAGGGGAAGTTGGGGACAAGCCAAACACAGAGAAGTACGTAAGAGGTGGTGGAAAACACGTAGATCCCTATGGAGATCCAAAAATTGAAGTCACCCCTCCCCGGCGGAGGGTGGAACAGGTCCTTCAAGGTACCCCGTTGGCCCGGGCCGGTCTTCTTGAAGGACTTGAGCACATACCAGATCCCGATAAGGCCGATGGCAAGCCCAAGCCCGATACCAAAGCTCATATAGAAGTCGAAGTTATTGGCAAAAACCGTATCCACCGTGCCCATGCCCTGGTGCCACCTCTGCAATACACCATGCTTGTATAGGACGGGATTGGCAAAGACCGTGATGAGCAGTCCCACGAAACCCCCTATCACCGCCCAAAAAGGTAGAACCATGCCCACAAACAGCAGCCCCAGGTCTAACTGTATTCCCGTGGCCACCGCCGGCAGTACGCCTTCCGTGTGGCGGGTGAGCTCGATCCAGGGGATGGGGATGAGACGTATGGCCTTGCTGAAGACAAGGCCTGAAACGGTGGGAAGCAGGACATATATGCTTCCAAATAGGAGACCGATCACCCCGCCGATGGAAAATACCCGCCATTTCCAGCTTTTCTGTTTTTCCTCGGTGGACTCGGCCAGTGCCATTGTCCCGAGCGCCGCGACCGGTGCCATTGGAAAGGGGAGTTTTTCTACGTCTGAGGTGATCCGGTAAAGGGCGTATCCCAGGCCGAACTGGTCTATTCTTTGAATGATTTGTGATCCAACCAAAAACAGTATGGGTATCAGCCAATCCCTGTGAAAGAATGTCCTCTCAATGAGCGCCTCGGACCCCTCCCTTGGGGCTACCCAGGTGGGGATATACTCCGCCACTCCAAGCATCTTGGCCGCATCTGACTGGACCAAATACTGGTTCCACAGGAAACCCTGAAAGGGCGATGCCAGGGCCGCTCCTGCCATGTAATAGAGGAGAAATATCTCTTGTTGCTTGAGTTCCGTGTAGGAGCGCTTGGCTATCTCGGCAAAAAGTATGATTGTCACCCAGCGCGCGGCAGGGCCGATCCCGGTCCCAATAACCAACTGGAGGTACATGCTCCCAGGCATCATGAGAAAGCCGATGAAGATAGCGCCTACGATCGTCTTCCAGTCGAAGCCCTCTTCAAAGTGATCAGGGGTCTTTAAAAGATTTCTATACTCTTCCAGTTCCTTGTCTTCATACATGTATCATATTCCTTGCATCCCGTTGATAGCTTCGCAAAAAGTCCAATCCCGAGAGACCCGGGGTTTCCGTTTAACATGGAGATTCTTACGAAGCCTCAGTGTCAGCGTCCAGGAACCATATCATCCCGGCAAGATCTGGAAACTCGCTCCAGTGAACAGGCCAATAATGGCCCATATCCCCCCCATCAAAAAATCACCTATGATCAAGCCCACAAAGAAAAGGCGCAGCCTCTTGAAGAGAAGAACTCCTCCATATCGAATACACAGGGCATTGCAAAGCCATCCCAGGAAAAAGCTGAACCACAAAATCCTCATGGCTGAACTGTAAGCCGTCAGGTATCCTATGGGATGTATGGGCCACCAGTAGAAGCGATGGTAGCAGGTGACGAGCAGGAGCATCACGAGGGCCCCTGCTACGGTAAAAACCAGCACCCAGTGGCCAGCTTGCACAGGACTCTCTATCAGGGAGTAAACATTATCGTAGACAGACAGGGTGGTCCTGGTGGCCCAATCCAGTCGGAGCTCCCTCATCCCAAACTTGTAGCAGAGTGCCAGCATTGCGAGAAAAGAAATCGCCACCCCAAGGATCAATGTCATGGATATCCCACCAACTATCATACCCCTGTTCCTGATCCTTCCCGTGATCTTTCTTGCATGCACGAGCGACGGCATAAGTGATTCCCTGAGATCAACAAAGAGGACCTTCTGTGTAACTCCAGCGATAAGGATGCCGATACTGGTGAAAAACTGGGATCCAAAGAAAGCAACAAGCCCGTCCAGTGGGGCAGCGGTGAGGGTAAAATAAGCCACCCCTCCCTGGCAGACGACGCGGCTCGCCACCAGCATGACCATAAAGAACAGGGCCGCCACGAAGAAAGAGGCCAACAGGGGAACGCCGAAATAGTGCATCCAGGTGGCGATCCCGATGAGCCCAAGGGTAAACCCCCAAAAGGAAAACCTCGTGGAAAACCAATCCCCTTCCCTGTACTCGCCCTTGCGCAGGCCAAAGGCCTGGAGCACAACATCCAAGAGGTGATGCCGGGCCAACCACAGGATGAAGAAAAAGAAGACCCCGTAGGCACCGATCATTTGAGTCTCCTCCGGCCTCGAGAGCGCGGGGCCGAAGGTAATACCCAGGGACGCCGCCGGGATATTGTACCCCAGGACACTCAGCAGGCCTATTAGGAGACCTCCGAATATGTAGAAGGCCCAGAAGGAAAAAGAGATCTGCTTTGACGTAAGGAAAGCGAAACCTATGAACGCCGGGTAGATATATATCTTCAGCTTGTGAAAGCCGGAGAATAGTCCGTACTTGGGGAAATAGGGTCCAGCCAGGATCAACGTGGGGATTTGGGGAACTGCCGGAAAATAAAAGTTGAGCCCGTTTATGAGATGCAGGGTCACCGGCATGAGGAGCCCAGCCAGAAGAAACCGATTTGAGAAAAAAAGCCCCAGTTCCCCTCGATCCAGGTGTTCCTCCATTAGCTCCGGCACCTGCAAGAGGGGCAGATTCATCCTCTCGTTATCAAGCCACTGTTTGGCCAGGAGACTTATGAGGCATATCATTACGAAGTAACAAAGAAGGATAAACCCGCCCCAAAGAAGCAGGGGCCTAAGCCAGGCGTCCCACGGTATTTTCCCCAGGACCTTCAGCCATCCTAGCTGGCGTCCTCCCGGGATTCCGTCATAGATACCCTCGATCGCCGAACTATCCTGCGGGTAGAGGGCCTCGGGGAGCAGGGGTTGGAGCACCTCTCCCCAGCGGTTTTCAACGGAGGCGAAATGATAAGGCGCCGTGAGATTGATGAAAAATGTCCTTGCCAGCCCGGTGTAAGCAATCCCGGATACAAGGACCATCAGTATCCAGGTCAGCAGTAGTTCTCTGCCTGTGAGCCAGGGAGTGCCTTTCTTGACCCTTCCGACCACGGCCGCTATCAATGTCAACCATAGCAGCACAAAGAAAGGGGCCAGGGGGAAGTGTCCGCCCCCCAACGGGGTGGATTGTCGATATACGTTGTTGAAGGGTATTATGCTACAGATAACCAGGGCCAGGATCAGCCCCAATATCACCGCCCTCGGCCTGATTCCATCTCTGTTTGCCTCCCGCCCTCCTGGCTCTCCGCTTGTGTTGATATCAGCTTGGGTATCCCTGTTCCGCCCCGTCTCCCCCCTATGCGAACGCAAGTGCTACTCCTCCTTCTTTCACCTTTTCCTCCGTACCATCCAGACCTCGCTCATAGAAACTCCTGGCCTCCTCGTCAAGTGATCTCCACATCAGCAACTGCTTCCTTAGCTGGTTAAGGAATGCCTTGTTAACCCTTCTCCACGTGTTTGCTTCCCCTGCCTCTCTAACAAGGCGCACCTTTATCCCCAGGAATTCCGGATCTTCCGGGACAGGACAGAATTCTATGTCAACCATCTGTGTAATCCCGAAGTCAAAGGGCGCCAGCCATACCCTTGCTCGAAACTCCATGCACTTACGAGTACAACAGCTCCCCCCAGCGCATTCCTCGCTCCTGTCTTTGTTCTTCTTCAATACAGGGCACATGTAATCGAAGCTCAGATCCCCTGTAGAGAATATCCCGTGAGAAACATTCTGGTGGGCCTTCAGGTAAGAGTAAACGTACCCCGCAACTCCTCGGTGTTCACTGTACTTCAACTGGATCGGCAGAAGGATTTCCAGGGTGTTATCCTTTGCGTCGGGGAGTTTCCAGGATCTGGTAACGTCGGGGATAGCGATTTGCGAGGCGACCCTGGATGGATACACGACCGAGGCCAATACCACCAGAATCACCAAAATCATGGCCGCTACACCGGACAGGCTGGAATAGTTTACCGTTATGCCGGCCCAGAGTGATGTGCCGGAAAAGATGGCGGCGGTAGTCTGGGCCAGGAGGTAGCCCAGGACCACACTCAAAACAGCAAAGGCCAAGGACTCTGCAATAAACAGGAAAGATACGTGAGACGGAGCGAGACCCACTGAGGTATATATCGCGATTTCACTTTTCCTCTCATACACGCTGCTGATCATGGTATTGAGAACAATAAAGACCGAGATGATCAAAGGTATGATGATGTTGGGAACCCCGCTATAACCCATCCTGTCACTCGCGTGGTAGAGGAAGGTACCCCCTTCTTCGCCGCTGAATATGGTCAGGCCGAATCTATCAACGAAATCCCGTGCCATTTGCCCTATCCTTTCTCCCCGGGCAGGCCTAACAGAGATACTCTTTAGGTTACCGCCGGCTGCAAGCAGGGTCTTGAAAGGGATAACCAGGGTCAAGTCCCCGGCCACGTGCCGGTACCTTCCTTGAAGGACCCTGACATCCTCCCCGGACTCCATGGCCTCCAGTTCTTCTTCCGTGATTTTCAGGCCCTCTTCGTTGGGAAAGGTGACAGGGGTCAAGGGTTCCCCATCAAGGTCACGCTTTTCTTGGAGTTTCTTGCCCACAAACACCCCGGCTACCTTAAAGGGCATGCCCCACAGGGATACTACGGCATCTTCCAGGTTTCCCATATGAATGCCCAGCCTCTTAGCCATTCGTTCAGGCAGGAGGACTGAATAGCGGTCATCTTCATTGAACCACCTGCCGCTTACAAGAATACTGTCTACTCCCGTGACCTTTGCCTCGTCAGGGGTCAATCCGACTATTCCCTGGGCCTCGCCGTATTTTCCCTTGTAGTGAACCGGGACGCGGACCGGACGGGTTCGGTCAAATGACTCCAACCAGCCCCTGGGCGCAAGAAGGCCCTTGCGTCCGAAGGTGCTCACCAGGACGCTCAGGGACTCCCTGGGTATGTCAACCCAGTTCATATTCTTGAGAAGAAACCCCTTGTATGGGGAACTATCCTTGTACAATATCCTGGTGTGATGTCGAATGCTCTTTACGGAAGTAAAACTCATGATAGTGAAGGTAAGGATTATGAGGGTGGTGCAGGTAAGTATGGTTCTGATTCTCCGTCTCCGTAAATTGCTCACACCCAAAAGAAAAGCTGCACCGAAGGCCTTCCACTTGTTTACTTCGCCGATCTTCATATGTCTGGCCCTGCTCTGAAGCCTCATTATCTCCTCTTCGAATCGAAAGAAGATGATCAGGGTCACTATGAAGGAAAGGCCTATGATGAAAAATGCAAGGATAACCACCATGGGACTGTAAGCCAGCTCGAATGCAGGATGGACATTGTAAATCAGGGCTATGAGCAGGATCAAAATGATGGAAAAGGCGATGATCCTCTTGTTTATGTTGGAATAGCAGAAGAGAAACCTCTCCATGCAGAAGGCAAAGGGAACGAACAGGGCGATATAAAAGAGGACACCGAACAGGACATCCTTTTGAGTCTTTTCCACGTCGTCATAGACCCTCGCCGCCAATGCCCAGGCCCTGGTGGAGGAGACTATGAACTCGGAGTACCTTTTCTCCTCCAGGGCCCTTTCAGCCCTCACCAGGGCTGATATCCCCTCCTCCCTCAGCTTGCTGATCCTTTCATTGTATATGCCATGCTCCTCGAGCTTTGCAATTCTGGGCTGAAGGAGGGTCCACATGTCCTTTGCTATCCTGTACTCGGTCTTGTCAATGATGGGCCACCTGTCGACCATGTACCCGACACCCTGGGGCCGTTCTGGATCAGCATTTACCAGGATAAGTTTCTTCCTGAGCACGGTGTCAGAAAGGATCATTTTCAGGGGGGTCCCGGGCTCCAGGCAGAGCGTGGCGATCACCGAGCGTCTCGTGTCTATACGGCTCCACCAGTAGCGAAGGGGCTTTGCCTCGCGCCTCCCGTCCAGGACGTTTATCTTCGTCATGTAGCGGAATGTCCTGGGCTCCAGGAGGTTGAAAACGGTTGTCTGCTTGCAGGCAAACATTATCAACTTTGTCCTCATGGACTTTCTGTACATCTTGACGCGGTAGGCTGCCTTTCCTGTGAGCTTCTTGTCAATCGCCCACACCGCCTCCCCGGTTTCCGGGTGGAATTTGTACCCCTCTATGATCACCTTGTCATAGACATGCCTCTTGTCAGACATGCCTTTCAGCCTAAAGATCCCCCTGCTGTCGGTCATTGTGTAAAAATGGCTCGGCCCCTGGTAGGCCAGTATCATGCTCCCAGGGGCAGGCTGGTCGGCAAAAAGCTCTCCATGGCGCAGGAACTTGGCTTCACCCGTAACAGTTGAAAAACCGTTGTTGATCCGGTCACCTTCTGCAAAGGTTTCCGCTTCACTGAGCCCTTTGATCAATCCGCACACCAAGGCGTTCTGTCTAGAAGAGAAATCCCAGTCTATTCTTTCCGCCGTATCATAGGGTGTTCCCCACCACTGCCTGGCATCATTCACGGTAACCAGGCTCAGCCCCAGATATCCGGCCAGGGCGCTGACTTCACCGCCCAGAGGAGGTTTATCGAGGAAATAGCTCTCCCAGGTTCTTTTCTTACTGGGACGGAGGGTGTCCTTGAACAAGGAGGGCAGGCCCAACTCCTTTTCAACTTTCACTGCCTCTTTTCGCAGAGCCTGGTCGATCATGCTGTAGGCCCCGACCCTGTTAACGGTCGGCTTCAACCACTGAAGCCAACCCCTGTTGAAGGCCCCGATACCGTCTCCATGGCTCGAAAGGTGTAGCGAGATAATCGCTACCAGGTCCCGTGCCTTTACAAGAGAGCGAAAAGCGCGGGTGCTTCTCAAGACCTTGAGTTGCGTCCGCATGTCCCTGAGGATCTTTTCATGATCCTCCATGGCCATGGGGATGAGCTTCTCCAGGGCCTTGTTTTCGTCGGGCAGGACCTCGGCTGCCGTCTTTCGCCAGCTCAACCGTCTCAGCAGGAGCCTCTCGGCTGCCAGGGCCTTGATAATTTCTTCTTTGGCCTCGTCCCTTCTTTCCAGCCTGAGCCGCATCAGCCTCCGGGAAATGCTATCTACCTCGGTCTTGACGCGATCCCGTACCGCATCGAGCAGCAAAGTGTCTCTGACAGGATCCTCACCACCCTGGAATGGGAACTCCCTCAGGACAGCCAGATACTTGCGGCTCGTCTCCTGGGCCTTTTTCAGGTCCTTTTTCAACTTCCTCAAGTCCCTGGATCTCACCCTTATGCTCCAGATAAGCTCCCGCATGCCGGCCAGGGTCTGGGCGTGGCCTGCGGTAGCTACAAGCAGGATGGATCTCGCCGGGGGGTTGGCCTTGAGGTAACGTCCTATCTCCAACAGGGTCGCAATCCCGGTGGCCTCGTCCGCGCCCGGGGACTCGCCGAACACCAGCCCCCCGCTGTCATAGAAGGCCTCGACAATTATCAGTTCCTCGCTGCGTTCAGGATCCGTACCCGGAACAAGGCAATAGATATTCTCTGCGGTGGTCTCTTCCCACTTGATGCCGGAGCTTATTCGCACCCTATGGACTGCCTTGCCTTCGGATCCCTGCTCAAAAGGTCCGAAAAGTTCCCTTGCCTCGGCCTCAGACATGTAGAAGCGGGGAAACTGAACCGGTGTCATTTCCATCTTGTCATCAAAAAATATCCGCGGGGTAGCCCCCCTGTCCAGGTAAATGAGCGCCTTGGCTCCCAGGTCTGCGACGTAGAGCCAATTTGTCCCTGAATCCAGTTCCATCAAGACTATTGATCCTGAAATCTCTTTCCCGTCCAGCTCCTCCAGCTCCCCTGATCCCACATATACGAGAGGGCCTTCCACCCCCTCCGGAGGGGTTCCACCGGGTGAAATGAGGTTCAGTTTCATAGGCCGGATTGGTACACTGACATCCTTGCCCACAATGGTAAGGATGCTCCCGGAGTGCCGCCTTACGGGAAGAGAGAAAAGTTGGGACCCTGTCTCCTCGAATCCCATTTCAGAGAAACGCATCTTGATATAGGCCGCCGCCTTCTGGAACCCTTCTGATCCAGTGCTCCTGTCCCTGTAGGAAGATAATGTTTTGATGTTTCTTACAAAATTGCCGGATGTAAAACCTGCGGAATGGGCACTCGACCCCCCGGTGAAAAGATAGAACGCCAAGAAAGACAAGGCCACCTGGGTCAATCTCTTCTCTAATGGTCTAATCCACGCAGGTGCAATCGTCAACCTTCACTCCTTTACCGCGATCTCACCTACCGAGATAGAAAGCTCTTCCCGGCTTTCGATCTTGTCAATCAGGCCATCCCTGATCCAGACCACCTGATCCGACACGTTCAGCATCTTGAAATCATGGGTTGCGGAGATGACTGTGACGCCCCTCTCTTTGCTCAACTGCTTGAGCAGGGATATGATTTCTTCTCCTGTCTTGAGGTCCAGGTTCCCGGTAGGCTCGTCTGCCAGGATAATCGCGGGGTCGTTGGCCAGAGCCCTTGCCACGGCAACGCGTTGCTGCTGACCCCCGGACAACTCAAAGGGTTTATGCTGAAAGCGGTCTCCCAGCCCGACCAGTTCAAGGAGCTCCAGGCCTTTCTGAACTGCCTCGTCGTTGCCCATTCCGGCGAAAATCATGGGCAGGGTCACGTTTTCCAGGGCGGTCATAACCTGTATGATATTGAAGGTCTGGAAAATATACCCTATTTTGCGACACCTGAGCCAGGCCAGCTCATAGGCATCGAGCTGCGCTATGTCTACCTCATCAATAAACACCTTTCCAGACGTGGGCTTGTCGAGGCCGCCTATCATGTTGAACAGGGTGGTCTTACCTGATCCGGAAGGTCCCATGATGGATATGTAGTGACCGGCAGCAATCTCAAGGTTGACCCCTTTCAGGGCCTGCACCTCCACTTTTCCCATTTTGAATGTCTTGGTGACATTCACGACCCTGACGATATCTTGCCTTTCTTCCATGACCCATTTGTCCTCTTTACAGTAATGTGCGCTAGAATCCTAAACCTCCGGGTCCAGACGGCCCGGCTCTGGTTGCCGCCCAAGAGGGACTATGGCCCGCAACAAGCGAGGATATAGAGAATCCAGAATCCCCCCTGGGGGAAGAGGGCCTGCGTTTCAGTTTTCGATCAAAAACGATCCCTGGAGCAGTTCATTCAGGCCCCAAGGAGATCTTCCAGGGAGGCAGGAGCTCAAGGAATAGCTCATTGCTCGACCCTCATGGCCTCCACGGGCTGCATGCGGGCAGCCAGGATTGCAGGATAGATGACACCTATAAGGCTCAGCAACACGCCCACAAGAACAGCCAGCACAAAGGATTGGCCCACCTCTCCCCAGGGGAGATATTTGAATATCACCGTGCCGAAGCCCACCATGCCGTTCAACACCGAAAAAAGAGCACCGGCCAAGGCACCCACAACAGAACCTGCCAGTCCCTGCATACCCGCTTCCAGGAGAAAGAGCCGCAGGATGAAACGATCCAGGGCGCCCAGGCATTTCATGGTACCGATCTCCCTGAACCTTTCTGTGACCGCCATGAGCTGAGAATTTACGATCCCGACCACGCATACCAGTAGAGACAGAATGATAATCCATCTCTGCTTCGCGCTACTCTCAATACTGGTGTGACCAGGCCCTACGTCATAACCTTTACGAATCAGATTCTGCCTCAGACTGTGATCCCCGCTTGAGGCAAGTCCATTGGCTATGTCGGTGCTTACGTTGACAAAGCCCAGGAAGGACACGGCCAGGACAAGGGTCAGGGTGGTAATGAGGGACCTGAATAGTCGGGCGCGGATGCTCTTCAAGGCGATATCCACGGATTTCCCAAAGGGGAGGACGACCAACCTGTCAACTGAATGTCCGCCTCTTCTTGATATCATGCTGCTGATCAACTCCTATACAACTGTGCCCCTTGCGTTTTCTCCTCTTCCCGGAAGCCTCAGAACAAAAGAGGAGGGGCATCGTCCTTTTCGCCGTCTTAAACACCTGAAATGCTATTTCACCTGGTGGAGACACGAAAATAATAATCAAGAAAAATCCAGCAACGAATACCAGGCAAGAGATAACTCCCGATTGAAGGTCTTCGGCCAATCGGGATGACAGGATTATTTGCTTCTCCTCTCCTTTGCAAGCTGCTCCGGTGTCATTGTCCAGAAGGGAGTCCCGTCTTTCGTCAGCCTTACCTTGAATTGAAACTCAGTTCCCTTTTTCACCTTTGAAGCCATGAATACCTCTTTACCGTTGATCTCGGCAAAGGCCCCCTTTACCTTGACCTTGTCTCCACGACGGATCCCTATCTCGTTCGGCTTGGCAAACCAGACAGGGCACACCTGCACCAGGATCTTTTCTCCGCTTCCCCTCTCGCGCACTATCAATGCCACCCCGGGCGACATCCCGGGCATTGGGACAACCGTGAACACCTTTTCTACTATCCCTTTGAACGACTCAAATTCCCTTGGATCGTAGTGCTTGTTATAGGCACCGTCGATCTCCCAGCCTCCCATATCTCGTTTTTGGCCAGCATCCGCCACAGGAGCCCCACAAGCTACAAAGGCCATACACACGATGCTTGCTAAAATGCTGTATCTCGTTTTCCCCATGGTTCTTTCCCCCGTAATAGCTTTTTTGTTAGACTGGAGCAACTCTACCTCCTTGCCACGTTGATCTCTTGAAGCTCAATCACCCCGTCATGGCAAACCACCCAGTGAAGACGACTGGTCTTGAGAATTCGAGGTTCAGA
This sequence comes from Deltaproteobacteria bacterium, assembly GCA_019308525.1. The sequence continues at coordinate 2,674 of JAFDIC010000007.1, read as the reverse complement.
AGGAAGGAATCTTCTCCCAAGCAGGTGGTAAACAAGACATTTTACGACACCTTCATGGGTTATGACCAGTATATTTTCTCTAGGCCATCTATTCGCCGCAGAGATGAGAGAATCCCGGCTCCTCTTCAACAGCGCAAGCCGGTCCTCCCCCCCGGGAGGACAAAATCTCCATCCCAGGTTTATCTGTTTCTCCAGGAAATCAGGTTCCTGTCTCTTTATATCCGCGAGGGTCTTCCCGCTCCACGTGCCCCAATCCTGTTCCCTGAGTCCAGTGTCAGTATGGAGAGGAACATTCAAATAGGAGTTGATAATGTTCGCGGTTTCAAGGGCCCTACCGGTATCGCTTGTCATGATCCGATCCCAGCGAAAAGAGTCGAGAAATTTTCCCCATTCTTGGGCCTCTCTCTTGCCTTCCTCGCTCAGGGGGCTGTCCTTCTGGCCCTGTATCCGCTTAAGCCGATTCCATTCACTCTTTGCATGCCTCAAGAGGCCGTACCGTGTAACAGGGAGTCGTCCTTCAGCCAACCTCTCCCACCCCTAATGCGCTTTTGAATACGCCCAAAAGTTCTTTCACGAGCATCCTGTTGTCAAAATCCGCCAGGATGCGTTTCCTGGCCTCCCCTATTATCCTTTCCCTGAATTCAATGTCCTTCAGGAGCTTCTCCATTGCCCGGGCCATCTCTCCTGGTTTTCTGGGGGGCACGAGAAGCCCTGTCTTTCCGTCTTCTATCAGCTCCGGAATGGCTGAAACAGACGTTGTAACCACCGGAACCCCCATTGCCATGCTTTCGAGCAAAACGTTCGGTATACCGTCCCTGTCACCATTAAAGGCGACCTCGCACCCCAGCACGAAAAGATCCGATTCCCGGTAATGGGCAAGTACCTCGCTGTGTGGCTTGGTCCCCAGCCACCTGGTAACGCCCTTCAAGCCGAGCCTTTCAACAAGCGATAGGATCTGAGCACGGTCCTCTCCGTCCCCAATCAGGGTGTGACGAACATCTATTCCCCTCGCCAGCAGATCCCGGAGTGCCATGTATACCGTGTCAAGCCCCTTTTTTTCTGTAATGCGCGCTACGGTCAATACCCTGTACGGTGGCGACGGTATCCTGGAACCCGATGGGGGTGCAAAGAGTCCGGTATCTATCCCGTGGTAAACACGATATATCGGTATGTTGTGCCTGGCTGCCAGGCCGAGCAGGAAGCGCCGGTTGTAGTCCGTACAAGTGATCACAAACCTGGAAAACCGCATCTTTTCTACAAGTTGAGCGGGATCCGACGTGTAGATGTCTTTGGCATGGGCCGTAAAGCTGAAGGGGATCCCACTCAGCATGCTCGCGAACATCGCCACCGAAGCAGGGGAATGGGCAAAGTGGGCATGGAAATGGGTTATCCCGGATCCTCTCAGGAGGTGGCGAACCAGGTATCCCGCTTGAAGAAGATGTTTTATAGTAGCTATCTTCTTCGTCCGCCCGTAACGACGCAGGGCCAACTTGAAGGCCCTTGCGTATTCCCTGGGTCTCTCGCCCGCAAGGATAAGGTTATGACGGATAAGCCCGGGGAAGTGAGCCAGAATGCTCTCTGGCAGATAATCCACGGGGGCCGTTATCTGTTTTACTGATTCATGGGCAAAGGTCTCCCTCGGACCGCGCATCGGAAACAGGTGGACGTTTACCCCGCCTCTTTCAAGCAACAGTATCTCGTTGGAAATAAATGTTTCCGAGATACGCGGGTAACCCTTTAGGATCATACCCATGACAGGACCTTGATTTGCGCCTCGAGCTTCTTTGTCTCCCTGATACATTTTCCCTTGATCTTGCCCCTTTCAAGTACCGGATGTAACCAAGATTCCCTATTTACACGTGCTTCGGCAAGCCTCAAGGCGCTTACTGATCACCTCGAGACCCGTCAACTGAAATCGCGACATGGCTTCTCGATAGGGTTTAGGGTTCTCCAGGAGAGAGAATACTTTCTCCCTCAGGGTGTCCGGATCGAAAGAATCCCAGGGAATGTAATCGACCATCTTCTGATCCGAGAATATCTTTGCCCTTATCACCTGCTCTTTCCTGGGGATCTCCCTGGGGATTATCAAGGAAACAATCCCAAGGGTAAGTATCTCGCAAAGCGTATTGTATCCTCCCATGGTTACTACCAGGTCCGCGGCCGCCAGTATCTCCTCCATCCTGGGATAGAAGCTCCAGGTACGGACACCAATTTTTTTTGCCAGATCAGAGATCTTCTCCCTCTCTTTGCCAGGCATGAAAGGACCGGTAATGATAACTGAGCGAAAGGGCACGGAACCGTTTTCCCTTTCGAGCATTCTCAGGAAAATATTCATCATTGCATAGCCATCTCCCCCTCCCCCGGCGGTGACGACTACAAGTTTCTCTCCCTCATGCCGCACCTGTTTTCTCTTGATCTTCCGGACCACTTTCATACTGGGGACCTGCCTTGGTATGTACCCCGTGAAAACCATCTTCTTGCTGGTGGGCTCAGGAACCTCATACTCCTGGACCGGATCATAGAGCTCCCTGTTGCCGTAGATCCAGATCTCATCGTAGAGTTTTTCCATGGCTTCATAGACGCCCTTGTTTTCCCAGTCGTTCTTGACCACGGAGGCATCATCCATAATGTCCCTCAACCCCAGGATCGTTCTGGTCCTGGGCAGGCACCGCTT
>JAFDIC010000208.1 GCA_019308525.1 Deltaproteobacteria bacterium | reverse complement strand
AGCATACCGATACCGTTTACATCGTTGATAAAAAAACTGGTAAGGTAAAGTGGAGGTGGGGAAATCTGGCCTACCTTGATAAGGAGACAGGACAGATCGAGTATAAGAGACGAACTGCCAAAGACACATTAGGTGGACAGCACTGCGCACACGAGATTCCGTCAAATCTCCCTGGCGGTGGAAATATCCTGATTTATGACAACGGGATGTACGCCGATGGTTCACGCGCTGTTGAAGTTGATCCAAAGACAAGTAAAGTTGTTTGGGAAACGCCCAGCCCTAGGAATAGGGGGCACTTCTCCCGTTATATCAGCGGTGCAGAGAGACTCCCCAACGGTAATACGCTTATAACTTCTGGGGAGCACGGAAGGCTTTTTGAGGTTACCAAAGATTTTGAGATAGTATGGGAGTACATTCACACCATGCCCCACATTTTTAGGTCTCATAGATATGCACAGGATTTCGCACCACAATTTAGAAATCTGCCTCCTGCTAAAGGACCCGCTGTGCCGTACGTTTCCCCTTCAGGCTTCAAAATGCCGATAGCAGGACCGTCCCTGACTATGCCCGCAAAAGGGCGGAATAGGTACCAAAAATAAAAAGCATTAACGAAGGAGCGTCTGAATATCGAGTGCTTCCAGAAGGAAATGGGCGGGGGAAATCCCCGTCCTGTCCCTTCTGTGAGATCTACTGGAGGAAGTAAAAGAATGAGAGTCATAAGAACACTTACAGTCGGCGCGGCATTATGTCTCCTATGTGTAGGTCTTACAAATACCGCTTCGGCAAAAGAACTTATTGTTGTGGCGAGCAAGGCGACCTATGAGGCTTCTCAAAAATGGGTGGATTTTTTGACCTTACATGAGGTCCCGTTAAAACACATAACCCCCCAGGAGTTCAATAAATATAAAAAAAGCCCGTTTATCGTTCTCATGGGCGGGATCGACGAGCCTGATGGTATAATGGCGCTTGCAAAGGAGGTCCTTTCTGAGGACGAATTTAGATATATTGCCCAGAAGGGTAATGGCGAGATGTACCTAAAATTCAAGGTATGGGACCCTATGCAGACCGTAATAGTCTTTGCAGGCTCAGATGGGGCTGCAGCGGAGGCGGCAAGAAAAAAAAATAGAAAGGTTTGGTGGGACACATTTATCTCATGGTTTGATTTGGACGCTGAAATGGGCGATCAGTTTCACGAATATTAAGGAATTCTCCCGCACACCCACAGGCCATTCATGGGGAACCCCTGTCCAGGCGAAGCAAGGCCTACTGCCTTTACGATTGCCCAGGCGACTGCTGTGACTCAAGCGGCGCCTTATTTCTTGGGGAAATATCTTACATCGGGCATTTCCTTAAAATGGAAATCTTGGGTCCAGATGGTGGAATCAAATTCCCGTGCTGTTGCAGAGATGGGGGTCAGGCCTACACAATTGATAAAACAGCTACAAAATCACCGCGGCTACGGGCAGGTTCAGAGAGCATTCAACCATCTGGCGAACAGGGGATCCACCACTTTCCATACACCGCCCTCATCCTCCTCAATCAGGTCACGCTTCAGCAGCGTTCCTTTGGCGTGCTGAAGAGTGGCAAGTGGCAGGCCTGTCCTTGAAACAAAGCTGCTCGAAAATAGTGAAGTACTTGGCTCTTCTGCAAGAGCCCTTAATAACTTTATTTCAGAAGACGATAGTCCCTCAATAATTGCCTCATACCCAAATTTTTCAGACCGTATCACGTTATGCAGTGCAGCATTCACATCCTGCTCCGTAATTATCTTCCTCCCTATTTCAAATACCTCAAAGGCGACACGTTGGACATAGTAAGGATGGCTGGAGACGGATTCAACAATTCGACGACATACGGCTTCATTACATTGCTTCCCCTCCCCCTTGAACAATCCGAGCAAGAAGGGCACCAACTCAGCCTCGGGCAAGGGTCCGAGGGGAAGCATTACGGCAGACTGAAAAAAAGGTCTTTTCCGGTCGTTAAACATTGCAATCAGTACCCCGCGCCTGCTACCAACAAAAAAATAAGACACCTTCTGACGCTGAATGTATGCCCTCAGTCTTCCCTCCAACTCAGCAGATTCCTTTAGCCTTGTAATCTCCTGAAATTCATCCAACACTACATTGATTGGAAGGCGCTGCTTAGCAACAAAATTCCCTAGCTCTTCCATCACCTTGCCGAGAAGTTGAACTTCATCCTCTGTCGATGATAAAGGCTCCACCGTGATGCTCAAACCGTCCTCAGCTACCCTGAACACTGGGCTGAACGATTTGAAGGCCTTCAAAAAGCGTTTCCCCTTTTCTAAGAGGGACTCCCTCTCATGAAGGGCACGATATATGCCTTGAGCCAGTCGCCGTGCTGTTTCGTAGGCCGAGGCCACCCCAAAGAAATCTACGTATACGGTCATGAATCCTCTTTGTCTCAGTTCGGCCTGCACACGCCTCACAAGCGAGGTCTTCCCATGCCTGCGTGGAGAGAATAGGACAGCATTGGTCCCAGACGTGGCATAGGACAATAATTTCCGTTTTTCTTCCTGCCGATCACAGAACGGGTCATCCGGCCCCAGTTCACGGAATTTGAACGGATTGGACATGTCTACCTCGCTATGCGGTCATGGTTATGAAAATATCATAATGATATTTTCATAATAGTCAAGGGGGTTCTGGCCAGGGGACGTCCCCCTTTTCGCAATTGACAAAAGCATCAGGAAATCGTCGCGAAACTCTGTTGCTTACTTTGATCTGGAAAGCCCGGAGGGCCTTGCTCGGCTTGCTCACCCCGTGCTTGCCCTCAAGGACCTGAGAGGGCTGATGGTGATTGACGAGATTCAATGGATGCCTGATCTATTTCCTGTTATTACGGGTGCGTGTTGACAGGCCTTGAGTTCCTTGTCGTTTTTTGATTCTGGCAAGGGCATCTCCATCATTACGCATGAAGAAAGAAGATGGACATGGCAGGAGCAGTTTGTGGGTGCAAAGACAAGTGGTTGCCTGGGGCATTGATTTTTCGCGACTGAAAGTCGCTCCTACAGGGGAGGTGGTCGTTCATAGTACTAGCAGAGGAACGATTTGGGCAACGGCCCCTTGAATTGTGAATTGATTCTGTTCGGATTCCCCACTGTGTGATCTGCGCTGTTCCATTTTTGGGAGCCCGGGTCACATGATGCCGCGCCCTGATTGACAGGACCAAGAGAGGATGCTACCATGATGTATAATCCCCTACATTATACCGACATGGAGGTATCATGATACGTACCCAGGTCCAGCTAGAAGAGGAACAGATCCAGTGGCTGAAAGCAAAAGCCAGGGAGAAGGGAGTGTCTGTCTCCCAACTGATTCGTGAAGGAGTCGCCCTTTTTCGTGCCCACGAGGATCGGTTCCCTGAAGAGAAAAAGAAGAGGGCCTTTGCTGCTATTGGTCGGTTCTCGTCTGATGTTCATGACGTTTCAGAACGACATGATGAGTACCTGGCACAGGCTTTCAACAACGAGGCCCGCAATGGAGAGTGAAAGGGTGTTTGTGGATACGTCGGCTTTTTATGCCTTGATGGACCGTTCAGATAAGAATCATGAGGAAGCGGCCGATCTGTGGGCGCAGTTTCTAGAAAGAGACTTTTATCTTCATACCAGCAACTATGTCATCATAGAGACACTATCACTACTCCAGAACCGATTGGGCTTTGATGCTGCGAGCCTCTGGTACAGGGATGTTCTGAGCATCGCAGAGGTTATCTGGGTTGACGGATCGATGCACGATCTGGCCCATGAACTCTGGCTTGGCCTGGGGAGGAGGAAGCTCAGCATTGTGGATTGCGTAAGTTTTGTAACAATGCGGCATTACAAGATCGAGAAAGCCTTTGCTTTTGATAGGCATTATGATGAGCAGGGGTTTGAAATCGTGGGCAGAGCGAGATAAGCATGAGTGTTTGAATGGTTGCCTCGCTCCAAAACTGAGCCAGCCCAAAGCTCGGGGCCTACACAATATAGCCATTACTAGCCACTAGGTCTACAGCCTCATTGATGAGGTGAAAGGAAAGACCGCCTGGGAGGATCGTGAAAACGAATAAGATTGAGTGGTCAGGACGAATTACGGCGGTTCAGCCCCGCATTCGGCTGATACGGTCTTTCGACGAGCGGAGCCATAGCTACTTGGGCTACGTGCTTCGCTTAGAAGGGACAATCGGGGATGAACTTAGGGAATTCCTGATTGCCATTGGAAAAGCCGCGCAAGCGAAACACCGATTTCAGGCTGGTATGGAGGTACACGGGCTAGCGGTTCCCGTCCCTGATCCGCGGCTCGAGACGGCTGGATTCTACAAAGCCAGCGCCTTTAAGGTGCTGAAGGATGTCGAGGACGAGCCATCGGCCGGTCCGCCGTTTCTTGGCGTGCCGCCTGACCTGGAAACCTATCGGAGCCGTGGCCATCGCCGGCTGGCCGCCAAGACTTACGACACCAAGTGCTTCACCTGTCTGTGGGGTTGCCGGATGCCTGTGGAGATGATCATCGACCACTGGAATCCGTCCCAAAAAAGATACCGGTACGAAACCTTTTGTTATGGTCCCAAAAGTTGCACTTTTTACCGGGCCGGACCGACACGAAAGGTGCCGGGACGAAAAGGGATGTCTTACACGGAAGAGGACTGGGTCGACGAGGATTCCACATCGCATCGAGGACCGGATGACTGAGGACAACAGAGGGAAGGGGAGAGCGAAAAGCGGGATGCCCATAAGAAATAACTTGGAAGACGGGAACGGATGTCCAATAAGCCGGAGATGGCAGGACCCATTCATTCATAAAGACTTTTGCCGGAGAACGGCACCTGTGGCGAAATGGATCAAAGAAGGAGTGTTCGCTGAATTGCAGAGAAAAGTAGAGGAAGAAGACATGGATTCACGGGAGATAGGCCCCCGAAGTTGGGGAAAAGAGTGGACGACAAGCTGAAAGGACGAGTGTCGGCGTGGGACATGGATTTTTCGCGACTGAAAGTCGCTCCTACAGGGGAAATACTAGAGCTATGTTCAGGTTCGAGCAGGAAGTGTGCTGCCACCCGCTCCCGTGCCCGCGAAGGCAAGGAAATATTGGGGCTGTGTTCAGGATCGAGGAAGAAGCCCACTGGAGAGGCAAGCGATCTCTTTTTGCTATATTCCCCAGCCCCCGGAAACGGGCACCGCAGCCCCGGTTATGAAGGATGCATCTTCGGAGGCCAGAAAGGCGATCACAGCGGCCACCTCTTTTGCTTCACCAATCCTGCCGAGGGGGGTTTCGGCGATGATCATCTCCTTGTATTGGTCGGCCATGAATTTTTCGATTGTTGGCGTCCGGGTCAGGCCGGGTAGGACGGCGTTCACCGTGACACCGTCTTTTCCGCACTCCTTTGCCACGGACTTTGTGAGCCCGATAATACCTGCCTTGGCAGCGGAATAGGCCACTTCACCCTTCCCGCCGATGAGCCCGTATATGGAACTCACATTGATGATCCTGCCCCAACCAGCAGCCCTCATTCCGGGGAGAAAAAGCTTTATTAGCAGCAGGGGTACGGTCAGATGAATGCCTACGACCGACTCAAAATCCTCCCTGTCTATCCTGGCCGTTGTCCCCGGCCGGTCGAATCCGGCGTTATTGACCAAGATGTCTACGGTGCCCGATCTGCTTAACTTATCAAGGTCTGACGGGAGATCATCAATTTCCATCAGGTCAAAGGCACAGGCTGTAACCAGTCCCCCTTGTTTTCTTATGGTTTCGGTCACCTCGCCAAGGATCCCGGAATTCTTATCCACCAGGACCACCTCTGCACCCCGGGAGGCCAGGGCCTCGGCGCAGGCGCGACCGATCCCTTGAGCCGCTCCAGTAATCAGGGCCGTATGTCCGGTGAAGGTCATAAGCCGTCTCCTTTCCGTTCCTCTCTTTTCCATGAATGAAGGGCCTCTTTAGTTGCGCACATTATTCCAGTTGAAGCCAGGCACGGAGCTTTGGAATCGATCCGAACTCTTCTTGATAGCGTAATCATAGAGCATAAATCAATTTCAAAACAAGTGCCATGTCAAATAATTCCAGGAAACCATAACAAATCATTTGAATTCCAGCAATTCCCAATCTATATTACCAAGTTTGCAGGTCAGGGAGGCCGGGATTTTCAAAGAGTACTACAGGGGGATGGTTTGACACATGACTGAGGATAGAGGTGCGATAAAGAAAAAGCGTGTATTTTCAGGTATCCAGCCCACGGGGGACATACATATAGGCAACCTGCTGGGCGCCATAAAGCACTGGGTGGCCATACAGTCAGAGTTTGACTGCATTTACTGCGTGGTGGACCTGCATGCCATCACGATCCCGCAGGATCCCAGGGTCCTGAAGGCGAAAATTCGAGAAGTAGCCGGGTTATTGATGGCAGCAGGCCTGGACCCGGACCAGACGACCATATTTGTCCAGTCCCACATCACGGCCCATACCGAGCTGACCTGGATTCTCAATTGTTTCACCCCAATGGGGTGGCTCCAGAGGATGACCCAGTTCAAGGAGAAATCCGAGAGACAAAAGGAGAAGGTGAGCGTCGGTCTCTTTGACTACCCGGTCCTCATGGCTTCAGACATACTTCTCTATGACACGGACCTGGTCCCTGTGGGAGAAGACCAGAGGCAGCATCTGGAGTTTACCAGGGACCTGGCCCAGCGATTCAATGCCATGTACGGGGAGACTTTCGTCATTCCCGATGCCTCTATCCCGGAGGTGGGGGCGCGGATCATGGGTCTGGAGCATCCCACAAAAAAGATGAGCAAGAGTGAAGGAGGGGAGGGCAATACCATCAACATCCTCGATCCCGCTGAAGTCATTATGGCCAAGATCAAGAGGGCGACCACGGATTCCCTTCGGGAAATACGCTTTGACGAGAGCAGGGCCGGTATATACAATTTGCTGGTCATCTATGAACTTTTCACAGGCGAGGAAAGGAATGTCATAGAGGCTCGCTTTGAAGGCAAGGGCTATGCAGACCTGAAGAAGGAACTGGGGGAGGTCGTGGTGGAGGGCCTGAAGCCCATTCAAGAGAAGTACAAGGAG
>JAFDIC010000207.1 GCA_019308525.1 Deltaproteobacteria bacterium | reverse complement strand
CTCGCGCAGGAACTTCCCCCTGCTGGCGAGCGACTATCTATTGGAATAAGTGTTGCGGAGCATTTTGCCCTTGACAACGCCCGTTTCATAGCAGTTTCCATCCAGAAATGGCCCTTTTCCGCAATCTCTGCGTCAAACTACAGGGCTGGTTGTGCGACGTACTATTTCGTACGACTCCGCCCAACCCCTTGTTTTCCCCTCCGGGGCGTAGGCCCCAAGGGCCGGAGGCTTGATCTTGCGAAAAATTGCTCATTTCTGATCTGAAAACTGCGCGAGTGTCCAGTTTCTGTTTCTGGACGGGCACTACTTGGCCTTTCTATCCCTGGTTTCTTTGACGAACACCCTCATGTACCTGAAACTCGACAATATGAGAGCCAGACCAATTCCAGTATACAGTATGGCTAGATAATGTCTTGGGAGCTCAGAATGGCGCAATGTAATGCCGATCGTCACCATGACAAGAATGATCATGTAACTCTTCCAAGTTATGAAAGAAAACAGGCATTTCTTTTCATCCATACTGAGGATCCTTCTTGAGTTCCTATCTGCTATTTTCAAAAATCCGAAATGATGGACCAACAAAGCTACAGCAATCCCAATCCCGACAAACTCGATCCCAATCCTTCTGGATACCCCTGACAACCAAAGACAGGAAAAGGCCAGGAGCATTGCTCCGACACAAATCCACGTGAAACCCGCAAGGAACAATAAGGCCTTCTTTGTGACAGCAGGCCTGAATCTATGAAGTGTCTTCATAGCCCTTTCAGAGTCTGGCAACTGAACTTTACAACCTCCCTTACAGAAGCGCGTGGAAGGCCGTTGGTCGCACGAAACCTTGCATATAAGCCTTCTCTGTTTCGGCCCCACAGCATTCTATCGTTCCGAGGGACCCCAAGAGTTTCTTATATTACCATAATCGGGGGGTTTCCATCAATCTTCAAACCGATCTGGGGAGTAAAGCCGTGCCTGTAATGACTATCAGGGAAGTGACCCAAAGCTGCCGTTATGGACGAGATAATTGCAAATCATCCATTGGCAGGGACTTCTTTGGGGATATCGTGCCGTTCGTCAAAGGTATTGACGACATTCAGAAGAGAGAACATTTGAATGGGATCTGGAGCTCAAGATATTCTCTACCACCCTTATGACATCTTCGATGTTGAAGGGTTTAGACATGACGAAATCAACGCAGCTACGTTCCACCTTTCCAATAATATCATCCTGGACCTCACCCGTGATCATCACGATCGGCGTATCCGGGTAAAGCTTCTTGATTCGTATACCCAACTGCCAGCCATCCATGCCCGGCATCCGGAAATCGGTCAACACCAGATCGAACGGAGTTTTTGAAAAGGTCTCCAGACCCTCCAACCCATCTTTAGCGGAGACCACTTTATAGCCTGCCAGGGAGAGGACCTTCGACAAAATGAACCGAATCCCGTAGTCGTTGTCAACAACGAGTATTCGCAGGCCTGGCTCCTTGCATCTATCACTCTGAATAGGCGTGGGCGCGGAGTCAACACCCTCACTTCCTTGTTCCATCTGTTGCAGCTTTCCTTTCAAAGAATGTCTCTGGTCACCAACATCTTGTTCATCCCTTCTTAGCGCAGTATAACGCAATATTAGTGCCACATCACGGCAGGATCATATCAAAATCAGGTTCGAAGGGCTTCTTTGAATCCGCGCCTGGCAAGACAAGGCACCTGCGGAAGAACCAAGGATATTTTCTACCCATCCTACAGGGCCAAGTGAATACTTGGTATCCACATTTTGCCCCGAAATTGCGAGGTGCGCAATAGGCCCTGTCCAGAATATTCTATTATTACAACCACCTAAACCGACATGCTACGATGTGGTATGCAATTTGCAACAAATGGGATCACCAAATTATTCTAGAAAGGAGTAACTGTAAGATGGAAGAAAGAACTGTGAATATCCCTGCTATTTCTTGCGGCCATTGCATAATGACCATCAGGAACGAGATCAGCTCCCTCCAGGGTGTCGAGTCGGTCGAGGGTGATGAAAGCACCAAAACGGTTGTGTTTAGGTGGGACCAATCCGCCAGATGGGAAACTATTGCAGATAGACTCAAAGAAATCGGTTACCCGGCTACCTAGTCACACGATGCCCAGGCAGACAAGGGGGGGAATTCCCCGGTAAAAGGGCTCCTGTTTTGAGACGGATAAGGAATCTCAGCGAAAAGCCGCTATTACTGCCCCTCATGGTGATACTTATCCTTGGTATCCTTTATGTCGTGGTTTGTCCACCTCTCTGCTCGTCAAGTTCGGGCCATGACCACTTTCCTCTTGGTATAACGTGCTTAATCTTGACCCATACCATTGCTGCAAGCAAGATGGGAATTGTGGGCCTTTTTTCTTTGATCCCGCTTGGATTTTTCATCAAGGATCAATCGAAGTTGATTGCAAAAGGATTCATATTGCTCCCCTATAGACCCCCCAGACAGCTTTCCTGAGTCTTAACAATCACCCAGAATTTCTACACTTCATATCTGTACCGCGATTGCTCCACGTCGAGCATCAAAAGGAGATCGAATTCTTGACCATGGCCAGTCTGTATCCCATTTTCCACAAGGAGGAGATGGATAAGTTGATCCGTATTACGGACAAGATGGTTGAAGATTATTATCAGAGACACAAAGAAGAATATCGATACCCGGCAAAGGCAAAGCTTAATATGATACTAATCAGGGGTGGTGATACAGAAGAGAGGAAGAAGCAGGCCTATGTAAAGGCCATGAAGGCCCATAAGGAACTAAAGCCATCCTTCCTTTCTTTCAAGAAGGGGCGGCAATTTGCAGAAGTGGCCCGAAAATATTCTGAAGATCCCGATACGGCCACCACGGGCGGACGCATTGACATTGATATTTACGAGTGCAGAAACGCCGTGGAATACATGTTGCTCCATGGTTTCCACAAGCAGATCTTTTCGCTAGAGCCCGGGGAAATCAGCGATGTATTTGAATTCCAGGGAGACTATTATATTATCCAGGTAAGGGAGTTGGAGGCGCGAAAGCAGGCGACCTTTGAGGAGGTACGAAATCGCGTAAGACAGGACATAGTGGACGAGGAGCACCAGAAGGTCATGGAAAACTGGGAAGATAACCTCTTGAACTCCGCCGGACTCGTCATCTATGAGAAGAACATTAGGCAATGGCTGGAAGCCGAAAACAGTTCGGGAAGAGAGTCATAGGGGCCTTTATCATGATGTTGGTTCCCTTTTGCCAACCCTCCCTATCTACTAAGAGGTGCCCATTCCGTGTTTTTGAGAAAACGTGGGAACAACATCAACTTGGGACAAAAGAAAATAAAAGGGGTTAATGCATGCATTGATTTACAATCCATGGCCATTGGTTTACGATTGGAAGCATCAAACATCCCTTTTGACATGAGAAGGAGAGAATTAGACGATGCAATATGCCCGCGCCGCTTTCCTGAACCTGCTGTGCCTGCTCTCGCTGTCCTTGCCCGCTCAGGGGAATTCGCTACCCCTGTATATAGGTCCGCTGGCATTGGTAACCACGCAATCCGGGATGGAGGCAAGAAAGGAAATTGAAAGGCTGCACGGTAAGAACCTCGATTTCCTGGAAGGATATATAGGCAGTTACTCAGATGGGAATCAAAAGGCCAAGCTCTGGATTTCCGAATATTCCTCCAATGCTGAAGCAGGTGCCGCGACCACGCAGATGGCTCAAAAGATTCGGTCCAGCGATCAGAGGGTATTCTGGCACTTCCGCGAGATCGACCTCGAAGGAACCATGGTCTATTTTGTTGTGGGCATGGGCCAGGCCCACTATTTTTTCAACAAAGGGGCAAAGTCCGTTTGACTCTCTGTGGATCCCCCCGTGGCAAGGAAAGTTGTCAGGGATCTAATTGAGAAAGTACGTTGAACCATGGATTCCGAAACAATCAGCCCAAAAGGGTTGATCTAAAGGAGTAAAGAGTTGGTTGCAACAGGGAAGAAACCGGGCATATCTCCAGTGTGCTACTGACCTGCGACTAACTCCTTTTGCAAAGAGAATTACCAATGATGCTATAGAACGCGGTGAGAAATAAGATCGAAGCAACCAACAAGTAAGGAGTATGGATATTTTTTGCTAGCAGTGCCCCCGCAAGGGCCGGCCCAACGGCCTGGCCCAAGTTATTGGCGGCCGTTAGCTGGCCCATAGCAGCACCCGAATGGTTCCCTCTATGCTTTGATGCCAACGTGGCCAAACTGGGAATGATCAAGGCTACACCAAAGGCAAGCAATGCAACATAAGCCATGATAAAAGGCATGGCTTGGGTGGTCATGAGCATGACCAAGCCGCCCGCCATAAGCAAGAATCCAGTCGACAGCAATCGCTTCTCGCCATGACGCTCCATGAGCGGGCCTGCAAATATTGCCTGTGCGCCAGCCATTACCGATCCACAAACAACAAATACCCAGCCCATTTCCAAAATTCCGAACTGTGACGTTCTTTTGGCATGAAGAGCAAACGTCCCTTCAAACGCAGCTAGGGCGAATTGGCTGACAAAGGCCATTACCAATAATGAGCCAAAATTCAAGGGAATAAACCACGTCCCAAGACTAGATTTTGTTTGGCCTTTAGACGGAACCGGGGCCTTATTTGGCATCTTTCTCCCAGAATCAATCGATTCACGAAGGACGCTCATCGTAACCCCCAATGCGATTATGGACAGTAGCGAGGCAGCAAAGAAAGGAATTGAAAAACCACTAATATTCAGATTCCAAAATCGCCCGCTTATTTGAAAGTCAAATTGAGACAGGAACGCTCCCAGTACAGGGCCTGCGACGATACCAAGACTGATACTGCTCCCCAGCCATGCCATCGCCCGCCCGCGATCTTTCTCCGTGGTGATGTCGGATACATAGGCATTGGCAACAGGGAGAACGGCCGCAGAAAATGCGCCGCTCAGTATGCGACTTCCGTAGAGCAACCAGAGTTTTTCCACGAGACCGAAGAAGACCATAAAGATTGAAAAGCCCACCAACCCCATGGCAAAGACGGGACGTCTCCCCACCCGATCTGAAAACTTCCCCCACAGCGGGGCGAAAAAAAACTGCATGAGGGCATAGATGCCCGTCAACGCACCCACGTGAAAAGGCACCTCTTTTACCGAACTCACTTCCGACAGGGCCATCCGTTCGATATGGAAGGGAAGAACAGGAAGGGTTACCCCGTAGCCCATCATCATCACAAACATACTCAAGAGTATGGCCCACAGGTCTTTCCTTTGCATTGGGGACGTGTTCTTGGACGTCATCTAATCATTTCACCCATCTTATCGCCCTCTATAACCTCTTTCTCCAGCAAGACTTTGGCTATCATTTCCATTTTTTTCTGGTTCTCTTCAAGGATTGGTCTCACTTTCTTGTAAGTGTCGACTACAAGCTGGGCTACTTCATCGTCGATTCGCTCGGCTGTGTCTTCACTGTACTCATTTGTGGGGAAAAGTCCAACGGGCTCGATGAAGAGAGGGCGTCTTTCTTGCTCAAAAGTCACTGGACCGAGTTCGTCACTCATGCCGTATTCTTTGATCATGCTTCGTGCTATGTCGGTGGCTCGAAAGAGATCATTGTGGGCAACCGTCGAGACCTCTCCGAACACAATCTCTTCGGCAGCCCTTCCCCCAGAAATTCCCCCATCCTGTCCATAAGCTCAGACCGGGTAATGAGATATCGTTCTTCGGTGGGAAGCTGAAGCGTATACCCCGGGGTGGAGATTCCCCTGGGAATAATGGAAATCTTATTCACTGGATCTGTCGTGGGAAAAGATTCCGCTATCAGGGCATGACCTGTTTCATGAAATGCCACGATTTCCTTTTCTTTCTTGTCCCTCAGACGGCTCTTCTTATCAAGGCCGCCGACCACACGACCAATCGCTTCCTCAAAATCCTTCAGTTCAACGACGCTCTTGTCATATCAATTGCTCACCACAAATTCAAGTGGGCTTCTCAATCTTTCCCGGCTCAAAATGCCGCCACCCTGATTGCTGGTTCCTGCCAGATCCGGCCATTGAAGGCCGCCCGCCTGTTCGAGTCGTTCATAGGTCAAACCGCCATAGTAAGGTCTGGGGTCAAGAGCAGACTTGACCCCGCACTAAATGCTGCGATAGTATTTTTCAGCGATTCTGAACAGCAACCTGTTGGAAAGAAATTTCGCCAGCATCTCAATATTTTTCTCAGACATCGATAGAAACCTCTCCTGGGCTTTCAGCAAGAAGTTAAAGCCGCGTCTTGATTTCAATGCAACCCTGCAATACTCACTCAAACCTTGCTCCGTACTGATAGCCCCATCCAGTATCTTTCCTATTATCCTACCGCACTCTATGCCCGTAGTAATACATCTCCTGATGCCTTCACCGGTGAGAGGAAGGGTCTGCCCCTGGGCGCAACCGACCACGAATACACCGTCCACAACGGGTTCTTTGAGACAATAGCAGAACATCCCTCCATGTACTTTCTGCCGCGTGAGATGGAACCTATCAAGAAAAGAATCCAGTTTTCCAACAAGTCTCCTTGTGCCTGCGTAACTCGCAACCCCTACCCTTGAAAACTCGCCGGCAGGGAATATCCAGCAAATCCCATCTTTCAAGAAATCAGGGTCATAGAAGAAGTGAAAGCCTTCACACCTGTAAGGAACCTCCGTCTCGATACCAAAGCTCAACATATCCATCTTTACATATCCGGGCTTCAAATACTCTGCAATAGATGCCTTCCAACCTGTAGCGTCAACAAGGATCCTGGATGAAACTGTCCCGCTGGATGTATCAATGATAAATAAACCATCTGAAGACTTACTAGCTTTCTTGGCTTTTGCCTTTAAGAAGTCGGCGTTGTTCTTGAGATTCAGGATGTGGCAGAATTTCTCGAAATCGAAGGTGCAATAAGGTTGCTTCAAATCGAAGTCTATCCTTTTATGATTGACATGTAACGCAAATCTGCCGGAAACTTGAAGAACAGAGTCTTCACACCAATATCGTATGGATCTATCAACAGAACCCTTCCGTCTAACTGGAAAGCTACAGAAAGCCCGGCAAAACTTGCCCCCACGATAACGACATCATACTCCGCCATTCAGAGTACCCCTTTTTACCTGATTTTCATCTCGTGTATGATTGACATATGGAAATGAAATTATCTTCTTGGAGAGATTGGCATCTTTTCCATGGACGAACAAAATGAGCTCGACAACGCTAAGGCAGCTATCGAAATCCTGGAGATTTATCCGCAAATACTGTCGTTACACGGCCCTGCCTTTCAAAACCAGAAACGGATTCCAGCCACAAATGCAAGATTTTCCACATCCTCCCCCTCGGATCTGGCTATGTCGGCGGTTTCACCCAGTTTGCGCGACCACCGTACGCCGACGTAGGGGGCCAACTCGCGCCGGATCTCGTAACGCAGCCTTGCACTCAAGCCGACAAAGTCAAAACCTTGACCCATGCCGAATTTCTCGACCTCCTGGAAGGCAAATAGGGTCTCAAGGCGAGGCTGGAGAACAAGACGTTGAGTCAATCGTACGTCATAGGT
>JAFDIC010000206.1 GCA_019308525.1 Deltaproteobacteria bacterium | reverse complement strand
AAGATAAATGGAATTTGCCTCAAATGATGAAAGTTGTTATTTTTCTCTATATTCTACATGCTTGGGGGATGAGATTATGGACATGGTGGAGAAACTCAGGGATCTTTCCACGTGGCAGGTCCTGGAGCAGTCTGCGCTGGCGGTGCCGGAGAAGACCGCCGCAATCCATGGAAACGAAAAAACAACCTACCGAGAATTGCACTCCATGGCAGAGGCCCTGTCCTATAGCATCGCGGGGTTGGGAATGGGCAAAGGAGACCGGGTCGCCATTTACATGCCCAATTCCACAGAGCTCATGGCCTCATTCTTTGCCTTGCAGAAATTGGGCCTCATTGTAGTATGGATAAATCCAAACTACAGGAAGGAAGATGCCCAGTTCATATTGAGGGATTCAGGGGCAAGGGGAGTGGTCATCTTTCGCGAATGGGATGGATATAACTACCTGGAAGGGATTTCGAGCATCAGGGATTCACTCCAGGATCTGGACTTTATCTTCGTGGTTGACGGCCCTGAAATAGCGGAGGCTGAAATTGTCAGCCTCCATAGGATGCTGGAAGATGGCGAGGGAAAGAGCGTCCCACCCGTTGAGATCGATAATCGGGAGGATCTGTCCATGTTGCTTTACACCTCCGGGACTACGGGTAAGCCCAAGGGCGCAATGATTTGTCACTATGCGGCAGTAAGGGGGTCCTGGGAATACTCCCGGGGCTTCGGGGCAACTGGCGATGACATCTTTATCGGTTTCCTGCCCATGTGCCACTCTTACGGTTGCGGCGCTGTCCTGATTCAACCCATCTTGCTCCGGTCAACCGTGGCCATAATGGAGAAGTTTGAACCTGAGAGGGCCTTTCAGATCATTGAAAGGGAAAAGGTGACCCTTCAACCCGGCGCTCCGGCCCATTACATCCTAGAGCTCAACCATCCGAAGCGCAAAGACTATGATCTCAGATCCCTGAGGGCCGGACTCATTGCGGGCCAGATAGCCCCGGAGGGCCTGATTGCCAGCGTTGAGAAGGAGATGGGTGTCTACTTGACCTCCTTTTGGGGTGCCTCTGAGGTGGGGCCCGGCCTCGGAATTATCTGTCCCTACCCGTCCCCCTTGGACATAAGGGAAAAGTACATAGGAAAGCCCATTGCGGGTACCGAGGTACGAATAGTCGATCCAGACAGCCATAAAGAGCTCCCGGACGGTGAGATAGGAGAATTGACCGTCTCGGGCTGGCATGTTATGAAGGGGTACTGGAAAAATCCGGAGGAAACACGCAAACAGATTGTCGCCGGATGGCTCCACATGGGCGACCTGGTCTCCAGGGAAGAAGATGGCTTCCTCAGGATCTACGGCCGGACAAAGGATCTCATCAACCGGGGGGGCTTTAAGATCTACCCTTCTGAACTGGAAGCCCTTATTGTCGATCACCCAAAGGTAAAAGAGGTCTGCATGGTGGCAACGCCCAATCCCGTTCTCGGCGAAAACATATGCGCCTGCATCATTCCGGTGGAAGGAGAGATCATTTCTCTGGCAGAACTGCGCGATTTCTTGAAAGACAAGATAGCTCCCC
Source organism: Deltaproteobacteria bacterium (assembly GCA_019308525.1). Next base: position 5,507 of record JAFDIC010000206.1, on the reverse strand, counting down.
ATAAGCTCCCTGACGAACTCTGCCTGATGGAGGACTTCCCCAGGCTATCAGGGGGGGTAAAGATAAACAAGTTCGGGAAGGGAGGGTTGGCGGAACTGGCTGCAAAGGATGAAAGGCGCGAGCGATATCGCAAGTAACTCTTTTTTTTCAACAGGAGATGGAAGCATGGCTGAAAAAGACTTGCTGAGAGGAAAAAGGGTCCTTATCGTTGACGATGAGCCCGATGTGCTTGAAACGCTGGAGGCACTGTTGCCCATGTGCGATGTGGTTAAGGCATCGGCCTTTTCGGAGGCAGAGGAAGCCATCAATTCACGGGACCTTGACATCGCCATCCTGGACATCATGGGTGTGGACGGATACAAGCTCCTGGAGCTGGCCAGAAAAAAGAACGTAACGGCCGTCATGCTCACTGCCCATGCCCTGAGCGTTGAAGACACCAAGAAGTCTTACCTCAAGGGGGCCGCCCTTTATATCCCCAAAGACGAGATGTCCAACATCACTACTTACCTCAACGACGTCCTGGAGGCCGAAAAGAAGGGAAAGAGCACGTGGCGCAGGTGGCTGGAGAGGCTGGGCTGGTATTATGACAACAGGTTCGGTCCGGACTGGAAGTATGCGGACAAGGAATTCTGGGACAGCATCCTCAACAAGGATCGGAGCGGGGGCGAATAGCCTGTGCATTGAGCCTCTGCGAGCCGTCATGATCCATCACCTGATTGCCTGCTTTTTGACCGCCCTTGCCTTGTCCTTCCTGACCACAATAGGAGACGCCATGACAACATAGAAGTTTGTCTCCTTTGCCCGTAAGATATGCTATGAAAGCACCTGGATACCACCCTTATGAGATATAACATTAAGTTATAATTATATGAATTTTAGTAAGTTGACATTTTTGTCTTGCCCGCGCAAATTGGTCCATAGACTCCAGCCTTTTTCAGGTAAAAGGGTCATCTTTCCCAGAGCTAACGTGTTACAGGCTTTTAGGTTTTTGACCTCCGTTACTTAGTGCTTCGATTCGCAAATAGGGCCACGTGTTTTTCGGATGAGAATTCTTACTAGTGCTCAGGACCTTCGGCCCGAGCACTTCGGCCTTGAAATCACGGCCGAGAGCAGCACCAAGCCCTGAGTAAATGGATGCCTTGGCGTATTTATGAATTGAAGGACGTGGGGGATCGGTTATGTCTTCTGATCCTTTGTTGGACCTTGATTCCATGAAGAAAGGAAGCCAACATGGAAGAGGAAACAACCATACTCGATGAATGGGAACAGGTGGCGACTCCTCCGCCTGTGGAGATCAAGCAGGTTTCAATAAAGAGCAGCGAAACGGCCCTTCTAATCTTGGACATGCAGGCAAGCACCTGTAATCAGGAAAGAAGACCAAGGTGTGTTGCATCGGTGCCCAGGGTACAACGCTTCCTGGAAAGGGCGAGGCAAAAGGGCATGACCGTCATTTACAGCCTTACGAGAAAGGGCACACCTTCCGACATCCTCCCTGAGCTGACCCCGAAAGAAGGGGATCCCATTGTGAGATCCAGTGTTGATAAGTTCTTTGAGACTGCCCTCGAGAAGATCCTGAAGGACAAGGGAATCGAATCGGTTATCCTTGCAGGCACATCGGCCGAAGGGGCTGTCCTCCATACAGCAACCGCAGCTGCCATGCGGGGATATCAGGTGGTCGTCCCGGTTGACGGCATATCCGCAGGAAACCCTTTTGCCGAGCTCTATACGGTCTGGCATCTTGTAAATGCCCCAGGATCAAGGAACCAAGCGACTCTGACTCGTTTTGATATGATCAAGGTTTGATCCCTGCGGCTCTAAACAGGTTTTGGAACCTGAGAAGTAAAGACCAAACTTTAGGATCAAGGCTTAGGGGTTGGGCAACGGCCCATTGGAGGAAACCTCAACTATTAGAATGATTCAATGAAAGGAGGAAGTTATGAAAAAGGTTATTTTGGGAATGATGGCAACTATCCTGATCTTAGGTTTCATGGGATGCAGTACCATGGGGCCGTCAGAAGCCGATGTTGCTCTCAAGGTCCAGCCAGGGCCTACCATGACGGTCGCAACACCCATGGTGAAGATGCACAAGAAGGCAAAGGTCACCATCATGGGTGCCGGATTCGAACCGGGCCAGGAGATCTATCTCCTTTTCACCGATGTCAACGGCGTCCAGTCTGACATCGGTTATGCCCTCAAACCCCCACCCGTGGCCAATGACAAGGGCGCCTGGGTGACTACCTGGAGCTGCGGCCGCTTCATTAAGAAAAAACTTATCAAGGAAGGCGCTTATAGTATCATGGCCACGGACAAGGATTACAATGTCATTACTCAAGCCCCCGTAGCATTTTATGAGGAAGAGAAGAAAAAGAAGAAATAACCCAGTACCCTCAACCCATTCGGGTTGAAACATGAAAGGTTTCGACTCTCTCACCCACCCCTCAAACGCCAGGGCCAGAGGTAGTCATTGTAAACGCCGACAGCCCTTTCAAAGATTTCAATGAACGATGGGAACATGAAAACCGGCGCCGAGATCATGGTCGCCTGTCTCAAGGCAGAGGGAGTCAAGTTCGTCTTCGGTGTCATAGGAAGTTCCATCCTGGACTTCATGGATGTACTCTATCGCACACCTGAGATCAGGTATATCGCCACTCAACATGAACAGGCCGCTGCCTTTATGGCCGATGGCTATGCCAGGGTAACCGGTGAAACAGGGGTTTGTACGGCGACCTGCGGCCCCGGTGCAACCAACATGGTTAGCGGCATTGCGGGCGCCTATCACGAGAGTTCGCCGGTCCTGGCACTTATTGGAGATATTCATACATCCCATTACGGCAAGGGTACGTCCAATTTCCATGAAGTGGATCAGGAAAGTATTCTCCGGCCCATTACCAAGTTCAGCAAACGTATCGAGCATGCGGACCGGATCAGCGAATTCATGCGCATGGGCTTCCGGATGGCGCAGAGCGGGCGGAAAGGCCCGGCGAGATCATTCCTGCCCTCGAACGGGCCCTTTCCTGCGGAAAACCCGCTGTAATCGATTGCTTGGTGGATGCTTCCAGGGAGCACCTCGAACCGCCCGTCAAGCTCAGGGTGAAAGATCGATACTGAAGAATCAGGGAGATATTGACCTATGCACGAACCGGGTAATGGGCATTCCGGGGATGACCAACATGGCTTGAAAGAGGAGGGTTGGGGACTGGAAAATATTCCCTATCCCGAAGGGCCTGCATACATCAATACCAGGTGGGACCTGTGCACAGGCTGCGGGGCGTGCGAGATGGCCTGTTCCATGTTCCATTTCGGGGTGATCAACAGGGAGCTTTCCAGGATAAGGATATACCGTTACGTGCGGCCGGTGCCGAAGTCGCTACAGACTCTATGTTCCCAATGTCCTGAGAATGAAAGGGAATGCGAGAAGGCCTGTCCCCTTGAGCCGCCTGTCATCACCTATGACCTGGGCAACCACCATATGATAGTGGATATGGAGAGGTGTATGGGCTCTGCCTGTGGAAAATGCAGGGATGCGTGCCCTGCAAAAGTGCCTCGCTTCTATCCACCGGAACATGATTATTCTCTTGTATGCGACCTTTGCGAAAGGGAGGGGAAGAGATTCCCCCAGTGTGTTGAAATATGCCCAAACCAGGCACTGGAGTTCCTCAATCCCAGCTTTCCTCAACACCTCGAAAGAATACATCCTGATGAAAAGGCCGAGTGCCTGAGAAAGAGGCTCCATCCCCTTCCTGAAGACAGGTTCATGAGACTCCCCGAAGAAATCCGGGGGAAGAAGCAAGATGGATAGAATAAGATTTACCATGCTTGAAGTTGACTTACGGGACAAGAGGACCAGGGAGGTGGACGTCACGGAGGAGATGTCCAGGTTCGTGGGGGGGCGCGGCTTCGGGGCAAAGCTGCTCTGGGACCGCATCCCGCAGGGAGCAGACCCTCTTGGGGAGGAAAACATCCTGTACGTTGGTATAGGTCCCATTACAGGTTTTCTCGGAGCCGTGACAAATTTCAGCGCCAAGTCACCCCTTACCTCCCTGAGGGGTCACTCCAACATGAACGGCCATTTCGGCGCGGAACTCATATATGCAGGGTATAACGGTGGTATTCTCCTTACGGGAAGGTCGACCAAACCCGTGTATCTTTACATCAGGGATGACGAGGTCGAAATACGGGACGCCAAACACCTGTGGGGCAAGACCGGGGTGGAAGCCCAGCATATCCTGACTCAGGAGATAAAGCAGGATCTCGACGATCAAAACTTTCGTTTCGCCCTCATAGGGCCGGCAGGTGAACACATGGTCAGGAATGCTGACATCTGCCATGATTTCTATCACCATGCGGCCAGGCTAGGAATGGGAGCGGTAATGGGATCAAAGGGGCTCAAGGCCATAGCCGTGAAGGGGACCAAGGCTCCAGTGTATGCCCGTCCGGATAGGTTGTACGAAATTTTGAAAAAGGTCTACCTTTCCCGGGAGGCACGTCTCTATAAAGCCAGAAATCGCAGGTGGGGACACATGGTTTCCATGCCGCGCCGATATTACAACACCACGGAGGGCATCAAGAACAAGCAGTTGGGGTGGCATCCCATATGCGACCTGAGCAATCCCGTCCGCCACGAACAACAGTACAAGCTCTGGAACGATGCCTGTCATGGGTGTTTTGTGGCGTGCAAGGTCCCCTTCTTGAAACGGGATCCTGCCATGGGCCCCTGCGCAGGTGAGTTCCGCCATGACAATGCAGGCGGGTGGAATGCCAATGTCATGATTCCGGGTTATGAGGTCCAGGCCTACCTGAGTTCCTACGTGGATTTTCTCGGCCTGGATTCAGAGGATGTCTCAGGTGTAGTTGCATGGATGATGGAATGCTACGATCGAGGACTGGTAACACGGGAAGAGCTGGACGGCATAGACCTTTCTTGGGGCAACCTGGAGGCCATCTGTGCCCTCCTGAAAAAGATCGCCTACCGGGAAGGTATTGGAAACATACTTGCCGAGGGCCTAAAAATTGCCTCTATGAAAATAGGCAGAGGGACCAAGCCCTATGCCATGACCCACAAGGGGGTGGCTATCACGTCCTATGAGCCCAGGGGCAGCCTCACCGATGCCCTGGCACTTGCCTGCACAGCGGTCGGTGAGCTCCATGGCGATCGGGGCTCCCCTGAGAGGGTCATGTATGACTCCCTGACCACATGCAGTTTTCTCAGGGGAACACTGAAAACAATATTCGGCAGCATTGGAGGGACCGCCGCGTGGGGGTTGCCAATGTTGAATGCCGCAACTGGATGGGACCTCAACCCAGGAGACTGGGATATTCTGGTTGTCAGAGTCGCCATAACGGAACGATGTTACTCCATGCGCGAGGGTTACGTCCCGAGTAGTGATGACGATCTGCCGGATCGTTTCTTCGACGAGACGATTTACAGTAAGTACGGCGAGCCAAAGGTCCTGGACCGGCAGGAATTCCTGAAGGAGAGAAAGTGGATCTACCGATGCTACGGCCTT
>JAFDIC010000205.1 GCA_019308525.1 Deltaproteobacteria bacterium | reverse complement strand
CGTTTACCCCGCACTATCCCAGGATCATCCATGCTGAGGGTGGATGCAGCATCGACTACGATGGCATCAGGATTTTCCCTTGCTATGTTATGCCTCACGGTCTCAATTCCTGCCCCATCTGCGCTGTCTATCTTGTTGATGACAACCACGTCTGCAAGCCTCAAGGTGACATTCCCGGGGTAGTAGCTCAACTCATGGCCAGGCCGATGAGGGTCAACCACCGTGACATGAAGGTCGGATTTGTAGAAGGGGAAGTCATTGTTGCCCCCGTCCCAGAGGATAACGTCACAGCCCCTCGGATCTTTTTCGGCCTCCCTCAATATCGCCTCGTAGTCCACCCCGGCATATATAACGTTTCCCCGCACGACATGGGGCTCATATTCCTCCATTTCTTCCACGGTGCAGTTGTGCTTTTCCAGGTCGGATAGGTCTGCAAAACGCTGTACCTTCTGGGCCGCAATATCCCCGTAGGGCATGGGGTGACGAATGGCCACGACCTTCAGCCCCTTGGCCATGAGAATCTCAATAATCCTCCGCGAAGTCTGGCTCTTGCCGCATCCTGTGCGCACCGCCCCTACTGATACCACTGGCTTGGTGCTCTTGATCTGAGTATGCTTCGGCCCCAGCATCATGAAATTGGCACCCGCGGAATTCACAATTGCCCCTACAGACATGACATGCTGGTAGGAAACGTCGCTATAGGAAAACACGCAATCGTCGACGTCAAGTTCCTTTATCAACCTCGGCAGATCCTCTTCAGCGTATATGGGAATTCCTTCCGGATAAAGCCTCCCGGCCAGCTCAGCAGGATACTTCCGGCCTTCTATGTCCGGAATTTGAGTCGCCGTGAAAGCTACCACACGGTAATGATCGTTGTCACGATAAAAAGTGTGATCGTTGTCACGATAAAAAGTGTTGAAGTTGTGAAAATCTCGACCTGCAGCACCTATGATTATTACGTTCTTCTTTGCCATAATCTCCTCCTCAATTTCAAAAGTATCTATCGGCTAGTGCCTTCTGATGAACCGTTCTTTGGTATGACCCGTTTCTCGATTGTCTGGTAAAGCTCGCTAATCACAGTGGCAGCGAGAGGTGCCCAAGAAAAGGTTTCTTGTGCTCTGAGAGCCAGGGATGCCCCTCATACCTTCCCCCTATATTGCTTTTCTACAGGATTTCAGTCCCCGCCTCGCCTGCGATCGCCCTTTCTATGTCCTTGAGGTGACAGATGACACCCCGGTTTCCTGTCTCCCTGGTGAATTCCATTATGGCTTCTACTTTTGGTCCCATGCTCCCAGCGGGGAAATGACCTTCCTGGACGTACCTTTCCATTTCCGACAACCGGACCTTTCTGAGCATTCTTTCGTCCGGTTTTCCCCAGTTGATTGCCGCCCCGGGAGTATCTGTCGCTATCAGGAATGTATCGACACCTATCTCCCTCGCAAGGACAGAACTCGCCAGATCTTTGTCGATGACCGCCTCTACCCCGGAAAACCTCCTTTCCTTCCTGATCACCGGAATTCCGCCCCCTCCGCAGCAAATCACGATAAAATCCAGATCCACCAGTTTCTTGATTTCCCTTCGTTCCACTATATCAATGGGCTTCGGCGAGGCAACTACCCTTCGATAACCCTTGTCGGTCTTCACCATTCGATAGGGCAGGGACCTTGCCTCTTCCTCCGGATAAAAAGGCCCGATGGGTTTGGTGGGATTCTGGAACCCGGGGTCATTCTCATCCACCACCACATAGGTTATGAGGGTGACAAAGTACTGCTCTACGCTCCCTTCCGCTTCCATGAATGCCGCATCCAGGGAAGATTCGATCATGTATCCTATCTGGCCCTGGGTCATGGCACCGATGATCTCCAATGGCATCTTGGGCACCTCGTCACAGCTCTCCTGTTGCAGCAACAGGTTACCTACCTGTGGGCCGTTTCCGTGGGTGATGATGATTCTATAATCCCTGGACAGCCTTGCGATCTGCCGGGTAGGAAGTTTCAGGTTCTCAAACTGTTGCTCGGCAGTCCCTTCCTGCCCCTTTTGTATAAGGGCATTGCCTCCCAGAGCAATCAAAACAATTTCTTTCCTGTCCGTCATTTGTTTCCTCTCCTTTGCCTGGGCGCCTTTCTCGTTCAACCACCAATTGAATGGGATCCCGTCCATAGGTGGACTGACCCTACCTTTCCCCCCGGGATATCACCCCACCTATATACAGGATCACCCTTGGAGATCGGTAATCCCCTCGCTATCCTGATGCTTAGAATGTCCAAGGCGTTCCACCGGACCATGCCGGATTGAGGCAGACGGCGTAGAGGCCGCCTGCCCCCGGGCCTTTTAATATCCTCCAATCTGCTTCGGGAAATAATCTTCGCAGTCCCCTTCCCGGTAGACATCCAGTGTGGTGCAATGGAGGGCGCCACCAAAGGGTATCACCTTTTCGTAGGGGATGGGAATTACCTCAAAGCCCAGTTTGTCCAGTTGCTCACAATAGGCCGTTTCATGCGCCTCAACACACACGGTCTTGGGATCGATGGAAAAGGTATTCATCGATATCCAGGACTTGCCCTCATAGAGCCCTGTCAGGTAGACCTTGTTCTTGTGAACATAGGTGGGCCTTGCCGCAGGGATCAGTTCCCAGTCATTCTTCTTGAACAATTCCCAGAGCTCGGACGTACGCGGGCTCCAGTCGGGGTTATACATGCACAGGCCGGGCCTGAGAGGTACCAGGTTTACGTCTATGTGCCATGGATGGTAGTTATCCGGCTTATTGGGATCATCAGGCGTGTCGAACAGTACGTGGTGAACCCTTATTCCAAGGGATCCGAACATGCGCTTTAACCAGTCCATGCCGGCCTTGTTGGTGACACAGGATCCCTGGTGAAAAATGTCCTTGCCAAACCTCATTCCATCGGCGGCATCCCACAGGGGTTCCTTCTCTGTCAACTGAAACTCCCAGTTGTAAAGCCGTTGACGCTTCTCTTCGTTCGTCCATTCCTTTTCAAAGTAATAATAGTAGTTCTTGACGTAAGACTCATCCGTCAGCATGGGCATGGGAGCGGCAAAATGGACCACCTCCGGGTCTTCCTTGAAATAACGCTCAAAGATGGGCCTCAGGTTGTAACGCTCCCAGAACCTGGAACGCCGACAGGTGGTCGCCTCGACGATATAATTGCCGTGGATCATGGTAACGTCCCGGACATTGTTGACCCCGTGGCAGTTCAAGTTTGTCCAGTAGGGATTGGATACGGGCTTGTTGAACATGAAGTCCTGGACATCTATCCTCTCCACGATGACGCCCCTTTTCTCCAGGACGGAAACAAAATAATCCATTTGCTCATTGGCTGCGTCTACCATCTCCTGCGGAAAGGGGCCATAGGAACCCAAGGGGTATCCACCCAGGGGCAAATCATACCACCAGGCAGGCTCAGGGGCAGGGACATTCGTCCCCTCAGGTCTTCCTATGATTACGCGCTTCAACGGGTCCCACTCGTTCCATGAGTTAACTATTTTTGGCATTTTGAATTCCTCCTTTTTGAAATAGGTTATTGATCAGTCCAATACGCTTTGCAGATTGACAAAGCAAAGAATACCTGTAGTTGAACCTGTCCATCGCAAATCCGAAGACTCTTGTTGAAGGATTAAAGACTCCACATCTTTTCTCACTACCTCATATATCACCCCCCTTGCCTCTTGTGCAGAACGATGTTTACGAACGGGGCCCCGAGTCTATCGGGAAATTGTTTTTGATTCGATTAGTTTCTCACATGACGTAAGATGGCACGATTACCACAAAAAAGGAGACTCATTTCTGCGATTATCGTGATAAATATCAGACCCAGAACAGGGTGTCAAGGGAAAATTTTCACTAATTTCCCTATTATTTCAAAGGCCAAGGGCACCTCTGATGCCAGATCACGTTCCATTGAACCTCCTTGAGATAGCTAATAATTTAGTTCCTATCCCTTTTTGGACTCAAGGGCCAGCAAGGAAAGGAACTCGAACACCAGGTTTGCAGCCAGGATAGAAGTTATGTCAGCATGATCATAAGGGGGAGAAACCTCAACCAGATCGAATCCCATCAGGGTCAATCCTCTCAGGCCGCGAACGATCTTCAAAATCTCGCGGCTGGTCATGCCTCCTACTTCCGGGGTTCCGGTACCAGGGGCATAGGCCGGATCGACAACGTCAACATCAAGAGATACGTATGCCGGGTGAGATCCTATTGTTTCGTGAATAAGACCAATAGCTTGGGGAATCCCCTTATCTTCAATTTCATCCATCCCCAGGACCCTTGCTCCCAGGTCTCGGGCGTCTTCAACTTCTTCAGGATAGGAAATAGGGCCCCTGACGCCCACCTGGACCCAGGCTTCTGTATTTATCAGCCCTTCCTGCGCGGCATGGCGAAACACCGTTCCATGATCCACCCGGTCCCTCTCGGCATCCACGTGGGCATCCAGATGCACAACAGCAACAGGACCAAGAATCTCCCGGTGAGCCCTCAAAAGGGGCAGGGTGATGGAATGATCTCCTCCGAGGGATATCAATTTAGCGCCGGTTGAGAGGACTCCCCTTGCCTCTGAATGTATCAGCCTTTCAGTATCCTCAAGACTGCCCGGCTCCACCATGATGTCCCCGTAGTCCACCACGTTGAGCAGATCAAGGGGAGCCAGCCCAAAGTACGCATTAAAGCCCCAGAGTAACATGGATGCCTCCCTGATCTTACGAGGCCCCAGCCTGGCCCCGCTCCGATAGCTGGTCGCACCGCTGTCAAATGGCACCCCCATGACGGCCACATCCACTCCCGGCAATGTGCGGCTTTCAGGGCAGCGCATAAATGTGGGAATACCCAGATATGCGGGCAACTGAGAGGTACTCTCATTCCTTTCTTGTTTCATTTTTGAAGGCCTTCTTGAAAAAATATCTCTCTGGCTAACGCTATACCTTCACCAGCCTTGAATTGGCCTTGGGAAAAGTACCATGTCAAAATCGACAAGGGTGCATCGATAAACACACTTCAATGCTCTCAAAAGAAAGATGGGTGGACAGGCCAAACGATAGATAATTGCAAATGTCAGAATTGAAAACTTCGAAAAAAGCAAAATTCATGAGAAATTTTTGTTGATTCCGAATTCAATATCTGCACAAAATGGGATTGTCAAGAGAAACTTTTGGAAAACACCGGATTTATCGAATTGTTTTCATGTTTTCCTGTTTGGCTTTTCCGGCACAAAAGATTTTGAAAGACTATTCTCTCTGTAAGCCATGGTTTGAGATCAGAGTTCAAGTTAGTTTTTTGAGCTATCCCCTGTCCCTTGGATTTCAGGAGGTCCCGTGACCGAAAAAAAACGGAATCGACGTACAAGGCACCTCGATAAGGTAGATTGCAACATTATTAGGTTGCTCCAAAAGAACGGAAGGCTCTCCAACACTGAGATTGCCAAGAAACTTGGAGTCTCCGAGGCGACCATAAGGGCGCGCTTGAGCCGTCTCATAAAGGAAGGATACATTCAGATCGTGGCGGTCAGCAACCCCCTTAAGATCGGCTTCAAGATCACGGGGAGTATTCGCATCAACGTTGAACCAAAAAAGGTGGAATCCGTAACCAAGAGGCTCCAGAAGATCAACTCCCTATGGTTTATCGTTCACACTACGGGAGGTACGGACATTTACACCGAATTCATAGCCAGGTCCAATGAAGAGCTAAACGAATTGATCTTCGAAAAAATAAACAAGATAGATGGAGTTATTCGCACCGATACTTCCCTGATCTTGAAATTCGTTAAGAGACAATTCGATTGGGGGACAGGGTACTGAGGATCTGCTCGATGAAAGCCAGGATATTGATAAAAATAGGCGGCAGGGCCTTTGAAGGGGAGAAAGGTTTCAAGGAACTCGCAAGGACTGTAAGGGCCAATAGGGACCTTCAGGTTATCATAGTTCACGGGGGGGGAGAAGAGATTTCCCGGGCCCTCAAAGATGCCGGTCAAAAGACCACATTCATAGACGGCATGCGGGTAACGGGAGCCGAGGACATCAAGATCGTGGAGGAGGTCCTTTCAGGCAATATCAACAGGCGAATTTCCAAGTGGCTGGAGGAAAACGGCATCAAATGCCGACGCATGTCAGGGAAGACAAAGGCCCTCTTTGTGGTCGAGCCCTTGACGAAAAAAGGCCTGCAACTGGGGTACGTGGGAAGGATAAAGAAGGTCAATCCCGATGTCGTACTGGACGCATTGAGTGACGGGGAAGTCCCCGTCATCTCACCCATTTCCGCTAACGACAAGGGGGAGACTTACAACGTCAACGCAGACAGCGCGGCTGCCGCACTCGCAAAAGCCGCGATGTGCAGCGACCTGGTCTTCGTCACCGATGTCCCAGGAATCCTCGCTGGAGATAAGCCCCGTCACCATCTCTTGGCAGTCGAGGCCGCTGAGATGATCGGAAGGGGGATCATTACGAGGGGCATGATAGCAAAGGTTGAATCAGCGCTCGATGCCCTGAGAGGTGGTGTACCGCAGGTGCATATAGTCCAATGGCAAGGTCCTGACACTCTGGCCAGGATATTGGAGCAGGAAGACATACCTGGAACCACTATTCACCTCTCCCCCAAATCAGGTTCCGGAGCTCCTGAATAGAATCAATGATGAAGTCGGGTTGAATCCCTCTTCTGAGATGACCTGGCCGGTATTCTCCTGTCTTGACCAGTACAGACTTTATGCCCGCGTTCCTTGCCCCGAGAATGTCTGTCTCCACCCGGTCTCCCACCATCAGAACCTCCTCTCTCTTAAGCCCCATCTTATTCAAGGCCATTTCGTAGATATAGGGACTGGGTTTTCCGATATAGGTAGCCTTGACGCCTGATGCATCCTCCAGCATCTTTCCATAGGCGCCCACGGTCAGCTCAACGCACCCGGTACTGTGGTCCACCTTTTCAGGTATCATCACGATCAGCTTGGAGCCTTGGAGTAACAGTCCGAGGGCATGGTTGAGATTGTGGAAATTGAAGCCTTCCCTGTAATCTCCCACCACGAGGTACTCCGGGTCGTCTTTATCATTATGAAAGTCCTTGAACTCTTCCAGACCCGAACCTTGCAACATAATCCAACAGGACCTGGGCTTCAACTCCTCCAGATATCTCGCCGTGGCATAAGAAGCGGTTATCACTTCTTCTTCCTTCACCCTCAATCCCATATTGTTGAGCTTGTAAGCACATTCCTTTCTGCTCTTCAGGGTGGTATTTGTCAGAATTGAGACAGTGATACCTTGCCTCCGGAGCAGCTCCAGCAGTTCAGGTGCGCCCCGATAAGGTCTCCCCTGGAATTCGAGGACACCGTTAATATCAAATATGACACCCCTGAGCTTTCCTCTCATGGCAATTTGATCAGAAAGACCTGGAAATGGTGAAGACCACCCTGTCGTCAGCAATGTCCGGCCCCAGGAAATCCGCTTCACTGGTATCATGGTAACTCAGGTCAAGGCCGAAGCCCATCACGTCTTTTGAAAGACCGATCCGCCAGTTCCAGAAGTCAAACCCGTCGGAGCCACCTTCTCCCCTCCCCCCTCCCGTGGTTTTATCACCTTCGACGGTTTGATACCCCAGTTCCCCGTCAAGGGCGAAGCCGTAAACAAGGGACAAGGTGATGTTTCCGTTGAAATAGTGTCCAGTGCCGTCCTCTCCGAAATAATCCGGCGTATACCAATAGCCTACCCCCACCTCCGGCTCAAAGGGAAACCCGGGCAACCTGTAGCCCAGTCCCACGTGCGCCTCGAAATAATCCGGTTCAGGCTCGCTCCCTCCGCTGGGATAGTAGTAATAAAACAGGGCCAGGTCCAGGCTCAACCTGTCCGTCATGTCTCTCCTGTAACCACCAAAGAAATCAATCTCCAGGTTTCCGTCCGACACGCTCGAATCCACATTGGACCCCCACAGCCCCAGGTAAAACCCGGTGGGATGCGAATATTCGAAACTGCCCTGCACGGCGGGATCCCCA
>JAFDIC010000204.1 GCA_019308525.1 Deltaproteobacteria bacterium | reverse complement strand
TTCCAGATGTAGAGGACATAGGAGACAAGGGCATTCTCAAACCGTAAAAGCATGGGAGCAGTCTTCCCGGCAACCATCATACTACGCTGCCCGACCGAATAGGAGGAAAGAAAGACTGATGCCGCGGAAAGGGCGAGAAAAGGAGCCTTTTCTATCAGCATCCTCAAAAGCTGTGGTGATCTCCACAGGGAAAGGGAGAAAACGGGCTTGGCCGTTGCCCCAGAGGTATCAGCGGGACCCAGCAACAGCCTTGAAAGAGGCCAGTAATCCAGTAACAACAAGACGAGGGGCAGGGTTGCAATAACGGGTTTGGCCATGAGGCCCAGGGCGAAAGATATCAGGGTCAGCAAATACCTCGAAACCAGGGGCTTCTCAGCATAGCGAACGTAGCTCCAGATAGTGGTCATCCAGAAGAGGGTGCTCAGTACGTTCTTGCGTTCCGCCACCCATGCCACGGATTCAACATTCAAGGGATGCAATCCAAACAGCAGCGCCACTGACGCGCTACGCCATGTGGCCCCTGTCATCCTCTTCAGGATGAAAAAGAGCAGGAGGGCGTTGATTATGTGAAGGAGCAAGTTGTTGAGGTGGTGGCCCCCGGGATCCATACCGTAAAGCTCGAAGTCCGCCATGTGGGAGAACCACGTCACAGGATGCCAGTAATCGATGTTGTTGATGGAGAAGGCCCAGGCAAGGCCCTTCAAGGTGAATCCCTCGCGAACCATTGGATTTTCGGTTATGTAATGGTTGTCATCCAGGTTGAGGAAATCGTGCCCCTGTATCCTCCAATAGGGCAGGGCTATGAGCATGGCCATCAGGAGGCAAAGGATGATATCCTTGCTTAGGATTCTGCTGAGGGACTTTGGTGCTATCTTTGGCATGATTTCACAGGGCAGGGGGTAAAAGAGGAATCTTTACCCGTGCATATGATCAATGAACGGAGGGATAGCAAGGCATGGCTTGCCCAGCACTTCCGCGGTTTCAACTCTTAGTGTTCTCCTGGATGACTCTTTCATATATCCCAATGAACCTGTCAGCGATTTTGCCCCAGGAAAAATTATCCCTTACATAATGCAGCGCCCTGGAGGACAGTCTTTTGCCAAGGTTCCCCTCCGATAAGAGCGTAATGATCTTGTTTGCCAGGTCAATATGATCTGCCGGCCTGGCCAACAATCCGGTTTCGCCGTCTCTTATGATGTCTGGAATACCACCCACCTTGCTGCCGATGACCGGGGTCCCGCAGGCCATGGCCTCAAGGAGCACAAGCCCCAGCCCTTCAGTCTCGCCCCTTTTGTTAACGATGGAAGGGAGCACGAATGCCCGGGCCAGGGAATAGTATTCCGGCAGGCGTTCCTGGGGGACCTTGCCCGCAAATAACACCTTTTCACCAATCCCGAGATCCTTTGACAAGCGGACCAGGTTGGCCTTCTGGGGACCGTCTCCTACGAGCACCAGTTTGCTCCTGGGGAAGCGTTTCACTACAAGGGGGATGGCTTTGATCAGATAGTCCACCCCCTTTGAATCGATCAACCTGCCGACGTACAATAGTGTCTTCTCATGCCTGTCTCCGTCTCTATCTTCTCTGCGGCCTCCCTTGAATCTCCCCGGATCAAAACCCATGGGGATGATTTCTATATCTTCACGATGGGATATCTCGCGGGCCTTGAGGGCAGTGGCAGTACTGTTGACCGTGCAGACATCAGAGTGCTTGATGACAAGGGAATTCAGGGCCGTGAAAAGGGAATTCTTCAGTCCATAGACGTCTGAGCCATGAACGGTCGTGATACAGGGGATTCCCAAAAGCCTCTTGCAGGTGAGACCTATCAGCCCCTGGGGCAAGGACCAGTGGGCGTGAATGATCTCTGCCTTTGTGTGCCGGACAATATAGAAAGAATAAAGGGCTTCCATGATCAGGAAAAGGGGAAGTTGAAAATGGGCCAGCTTGCTTCTATTGAGGTTCTTGAGTATGCCCGCCCCATAGCACAGGACCTGTTTGCCGGCTGGAAAGAAATAGGGGAACCTGTGTATGACGATGCTATCCCATGTCTCAGAGAATTTCGAGCCACCGTGGTGGGGGCATACCACCTCAACATCAACTCCTTTGCGCGAAAGTGAAGACGCGAGTTGATACATAAAGATACCAGCAGGATCGCCCTTGAAGCGGGGGAATGAACTGGTGAGCACGCAGACTTTCAATGATTCCTCCGGTGGCAGCCCAGGAACATGCTTGTCAGACAGCGTTCATCCACAAATAGGTTATTGGCACTTGCAAGTTTGCAATCCAAGAACGAGAGATTTTTCGCAAGATCAACGAAGTCAAGGGCTTGTGGGGAGGCGTACTTCATGGTACGTCGCAGAAGAAATCCCGCGGATTGACACAGAGATTGCGGAAAAGGGCCATTTATGGATGGAATCTAGATGAACCTGTCTCCCTCACTCCGCTCAAATCGCATCTGGCAGATCTGTTCCGAGACGAGTCCCATCATGAAAATGGTGATAGAGGTGGTAAACAGCAGTAAGCTCATGTTGGTGAATCGCCCCCATGAAAAGTAGGTGTAGAGGTAATAACACAGACCCAGGAGGAAAAAGAAACAGCTCACCGGCAGGAATATCCGCAGGGGGGAGTAAAGGGCGCATATCTTTACTATGATCATGAAAAACCTCACCCCATCCCTGAATAGCCTGACCTTGCTCTCACCCCTTTTTCTCCCCTGGACCTCAACAGGCACATATTTCATGCTTCTCCCGTTTCTCAAGACTCCAAGGGTCAGGGTGGTAGGATAGGAGTAGGTATTTGGGAGGAGGTACAGCAGGCTGCGGGCAAGGTCTGCCTTTATGGCCCTGAAGCCCGAGGTTAGGTCCTCTACGGGAAACTTGGCCACGTAGGAGGCGAACCTGTTATAGATCTTGTTGCCCATGGCCCGGTGCCAGGAAGAGTGTTGATCCCTCGACCTTGCCCCCACCACCATGTCGTATTCAGGAAGGCAGTCAAGCAGGCTCTTTATGGCATCGGGATCATGCTGGCCGTCGCCGTCCATGAAGACCAGTATTTCCCCGGAAGCGATTCGAATTCCGCTCTTGACGGCTGCTCCGTTGCCTATGTTGTAAGGGTGATTGTACACAATAGCGCCGGCATCTTTTGCAACTGTCCCGGTGTTGTCGGTTGAGCCGTCGTTGATTACAATGATCTCAAATTCAGGATAGAGTCCTGAGATCCGGGCGATGACATCTCCGATGGTGTCCTCTTCATTGAATGCCGGGATGATCACTGATACTTCCGGCTTGACCATATTGCTTCCTTCATCTCCCATACAAAGGCCTCTAAAAGTCACCTCGTCTTGAGCATAACAGCCGTGGGAGCGACCGCCTGGTTGCGATCATTCACTTCCCAGACTACTTTGCCTATCGAAATACTGCCGCCTAAACATAATTAGGATAAAAAGGATACATCAAAACAAAATATAGGTAATATTAATTTAGTATAATAACTTGTTAAATATTTTATACTAATAACGGAAGCTAATCAACCCGAATTTTCTTTCAAGCCCAGGACAACAAAACCATTCTCGATGAATAGGGCCTTGGTATATGTCGTGAAGAATTCGTTGAGCAATTTTAGCCGGTCATCAGGATAATTCTGACGAATCCACTTCTCAAAAATGGGATGACATAGGAGTAAGTGGGTCATACCTCTTTGCTTGAGCCTGGCCCAGATTTCTTCAGGGCGACTCGACTCTCGGATCGCCTTTGGGAGAAATCCTTCTCCCAGGACATACTCCCTGTCGCTATAGTATCCCCTGTTTCCCAGGAAGAGAAAGTAGACCAGGGAATCTTGCGGCAGGTTATCATTGATAAACTGAATCGCAGGGTATTCAGGGCGATATTTTGCAATATATTGGTCCCGAGTAAATTCCCCCTCGAGGTAGCTTAGAGGGGCGACATACCTGAATTGGTCGATGATGTACCCGGCGTTCATCAGCAAGGATGCGCCCACGGCCAGGGTCGTCAAAGTCAGCCCTATTTGCCTGTGTCTGGCGCTTTGCCACCCCTCTATACTCTCAACCAGGTTATTTATTCCGAACACGGAGAGAATTACCAGCGGAGGTATGATCGGTGAAATATACCGCATCCTCAAGCCGGCGCTAAAGAGGGCCATAAAGAAAAAAAGGGCTGAAAATACCAGCAGGATCGCCTTCTCCCTCCTGATAAGGGGGTCCGCCCTCCTGGCCCCGTAAAAGGCAAGGACAGGGAAGAAGAGGAGGAAAGGATTCAGTTTTCCATCAAAACGCCGTGGATCACCGTCCTTGCCCTGGAAGAATATGCGCAGGGGCAAAAGAGCTATCTCCCACCATTTCTCCCCGTAGATGATGCTCCTGTAAGTGAATATGCCACTTGATTTCTGTTGGTTCTCATTGTTGCTTTCCATGGTCTGCGCGTGAACCGGCGGGTTAAACCAGGCGTCGTAAAGGGGATAGACAGGATTTTTCTTCCAGTGATAGTTCCTGGCCATCCAGGGAGAAAAAACGGCCAGGGCTACCAGAACAAAGAGGGTACAATAAGCAATAGGCCGTATAAAGCCTGGCCTCTTGTCTTTTCCATACCGTACGTACATGAATGGTACAAGTAAAGTCAACAGGAGAAACGTGACCAGGCCGTTGTATTTCGTGCCCATTGACAGCCCGCACAGTACGGCCGCAAGCACCAGGGCCTTGACCTGGAATCCCCTTTCGGCCCATTTGAAGAGGAGGAGCAGGGATGCCGTTGAGAAAAAAATCAATCCGAGGTCCACGTAAACCGTTATAGAGAGTTTGACGATAAGCGGAATGGAAAGGAAGAACAAAGCGCCCAGTAGACCGCATGTACTGTTCAACCTGCGTTGCAAGTAGCGAAAAATCAGCCCCGCGGTGAGAAGAGCAAAGCTGAAGTGGATGAACTTGGGGATAATGTCGTTCCCAAAGTAGAGCGGGACCGCGTAGAGGAGCTGAAGATTCATGGGATGGGCACCGCCAGGTGATGGACAAGGGCATCACGACTCACAGGGGGAACACTTGCCATCAATAGGATGGAGATGATAATACCCCCTGTGGCACCCCCAATGAGAACCTGGACAACTCTGAGTCCCCTATTTCTTTTTGGCATAGCCAATAACAAAGTATGTCAGCCTATTATTTCCTCGAACAAATCTCGATACTCATTCACCATGCGATTAAGGGTGAATGATTGTTCGGTCTTGGAGCGGTTGTATTCCCCCATTTCCTTGCGGAGCCTTGGCGATTCTGCCAAAGTGTTTATTTTCTCTGCAAAGGATTTTGCGTCACCCAACGGACATAGGAATCCGCCTTTTCCATCATCGATTTGTTCGGGTAAAGATGAGCAGTTACTTGCAACAACAGGCAGACCGGACGCCATGGCTTCCAGGACTGCCAGGCTCAATCCCTCTCTGACCGTCGGCATCAATAGGATATCCATTTCCCGGTAACGATCCGGCATGTTCTTAAAGGGGACCGGCCCGATACACTCCAAATTGGGATGGGATTGCAGAATTTTTCTCGCTTGAAGTCCCTGGGTACAGAAGATTCGTATGCCCTTGTCGAGCCCCTTGGCAATGAGAGGGAGCCATTGCGCTCCTTTCCGGCGGCTGAGGTTGCCCGAGAAGAGAACCTTGATCGTGCTGCTGCTTGAGTTTTTCCTGGAGCAAGGCTTAAAGCGGTCAACATCTACACCATTGTAAATCACCTTGATTCCGTTGGCCAAATCTAGGTCGCGTTTCACCAGGTTCGCGGTAAATCGACTGACTGCAGTAATTACGCGTGCCCTTTGAACAGCAAGGCGCACCCAAAGCCTGAGGTCAATTGAGTAATGCAATACCTGCGCGAAGGAGCTGTATGAACGCATCCATCGGTCGAGAACATAGTTATGAAAGGTTATTACCAATGGGATACTCTCCTTGTGAAAAAATGAGGCATAATCAGCCGTTGTGTGAATCACATGAGCTCCTCGAACTGGTGTAATGATCCTCAGTAAAAAGGGGCATAGGGCCCAGTAAGGGTTGTAGGCATAGACTTTGTAACCTTCTACATGACCTTCGAGGAGTTTATGTACTATGTATGCCCCGCTTCCCCATGCAATGGGACTTATTATCTTTTTTCTATCCACGGGCGCGTTGCTTCAGTAGAGAGTGATTGATGATGGAGGGGTCGCTTCCAGCTTCATTAGTCGGCATGACTCGAAAGACCTCTCAATGAAGGCAGGATACGGGCCTTATAGGGAAAGTAAAAAATTCGGAATATGTATTGCAAGCATCGCCACAGGAATCTAGACTCGTTGAGATCCTGCACCATTGCCTCTTCCTTAAGCCGCTTGAGCAGGAATGACTGGTTGGCGCTTATTCCCTTACCTCCCATTACAGCGATCGGCGGACCTGGTTCGAATTTCACGGTGCAGCCGGATTTCAGGGCCCTGTAAAAGAAGTCGTAGTCCAGGGCGATGGAAAAGGCTTCCCGAAATCCCCCTATCAGGTCAAATACCCTCCTGTGAACAAAGGTGCCCTGGTGGCGGAAAATAGTCTTGAAGTGGTTCCACCAGGGAACAGCCATGGGTTTCAAAAGGATGCGGCCTTTTGCAGGATGATCCAGAATGACGGGAAAGGCATAAATGTCAAACCTTTCCTCCCCAAGAAGGGGGAAAACCTTCTCCAAAACAGAGGCATCCGTTAGATAATCGTCCGCCTGAAGAACGAGGACATACTCCCCGCTGGTTTTGCTGAGCCCCTTGTTGAGGGCGTCTGCAATACCTTTGTCCGGTTCAGATATCCATTGGAGGTTATACTGGTCTTCAAATTTCCTGAGGATTTCGACAGTACCGTCCTGGGAGCCGCCGTCGATAACCGTGTGCTCGAAGTCCTGGAATCCCTGCTCTTTCAAAGACTGAAGGGTCTTCCTGATGGTCGGAGCACTGTTAATGGATGCGGTTATTACTGCAAGAAAGGGGCCTTTTGCCATGAGGATTTCGGCTAACCTGAAGCGCTAACGGCCTTTTCGAACGATGCCGCAAATTTCAAATAACAACGGGAATGAACCTCCTTTTCATTTTCAATGTAATAGATCTTTAGTTTCAAATCACCGAGGTGATTTACCACCCTGTTCAAGAATGCGTTAACAGAATATTTCCTTGAAAATCTCACTGCGTATCCATCGTCTCTCCATATTCTCTGCGCGCCTTGATAGTCCAGACCTCTTCTGTCTGCCAGAGGGGAAGAATCCGCGAAGTAGAGATTATGCATGTACAGAGGCAGGATTACCATTTGTCCACCTTCTGCCAAGACCCTACAGGCCTCGGGGAGCAACCTGGTATCTGAATCTCCTTCGAACGTCTCAAAGGCACAATGTAATGCCAACTTTGTGGCAAAACCATCAGGAATAGGCATATCAGTCGCGTCTGAACCAATTCTCTTATCATTAACTCCGGGCTTGAAAATAAGATCCAATGCGTAAGCCGTGCAACCATAGATACGCTCTGCTATTTCAAACCACGGACTGTGAGCCGCTGCTACGTCAATCAAGACATCATCTTTCCTTAATTGGAGCAACTGAGCTCCGACATAGTGTTCCAGCGCTTTTTCCACAAAAACCGAACCATAGGAATCAACATAGTTCTTTGGGAAAGAAGCTTTTTCAAGCCAAATCTTGAAATCACCTACATCTACCCTGTAAGGCAACACCGTTACTCCTGCTCTTTCAAGATCACTTTTGATTTGCCGGTAGTTAGGCCCGGGAAGTTTGGACTGTCTTTTGGAGCGAGGTCTTAGATAGAAATCAAGCATGCCACCACAGACATTCAATAATAAACCTACCGTATCTCTGGTCCCATAGGTTCTGATTCGAGCGCTGAATCTGTCAAAAGCCCTTGGGAGTTTACCAGGATTCTTTTTGCGAGTTTTGCCACAACTCATATCGTGTCTTTGATACATCATATGGCCTTTGCCACCACTGTGATGTTCCAGTCCCTATCTGTTGCAGGTTGATTCAATGACAAAAAAGGACACAAAGTCAATAACTTGAAGCCAGCTTCAGCCAGATAATGCTCGATCTCCAGGGGAAAGAAGAACCGCATCAGGTGCGATTCATCAATTTCCTCCAGCAGATGCCTATCGTCGATCCTGAGCACCTTGTAATCGACTTGCACAGTGTGCCGTAGCACATCGAGGGTGGGGGTGGCGAATCTGATGATACGCTCACCATTTCCCTCTACAACCTTGTAGCGGTCAGTCGGCTTCTGGCTCAGCACAGCAGGACCAAACCAACAATCGAAAACAAACAATCCGCCAGAAATCAGATGACGTCGGGTAGTGTATAATGCCGCCGCCAGGTCTGTGTTGCCCGTCTGATAGCTGATAACGGCGAACATAGCAACAGCGGCGTCGAAAATTCGACCAAGATCGATATTTCGAATGTCACCCTCGTGGAAGGTGATGGCCAGCCCCGCCTCATCGGCCTTCTGCCTGGCCCTTTCCAGCATCCTGCGGGAAAGGTCAACCCCGGTTACCCGATATCCCCTATGGGCCAGGAGCAGCGCGTGTTCCCCTGTCCCACATCCCAAGTCGAGAATGGTCCGGACCGGGTGCTGGGCGTGGCGCCCAAAGACACGTTCGAGAAAGACGCATTCAGCCTTGTAGTCCTTGTTGCGGTATAAAAGGTCGTAGCAACCAGCGTAATCTTGGAAAACAGTCAATCCAGAAAAGTCTCCCTTGTGACATATTTTCTAAGGCTGTCAGACATAGCCAGGCGCCAGCCGTAGAGGGCGCGGGATCGGCAAAAGGAAGCGCTAACGCGATATCGAGCCCGCCGCAACTGGCCAGGAACCAGGGTTCCCATTACAGTCTTGTACTGCCAGCTCAAGAAGAAAGGGACTGCCCTGAGAAGTAGCCTCCACCTGGGATGTTGCTTCTCTCGGTACTCTGTGAAACCTTTGCTGAAACCTTCACGAAAGGCACGTTGTGATAGATACTCCACCGTCATCCTGTTGGCCGGCACCCGATGATGCAGCCATCCGTGCGGCGTGTAAACAACCTTATAGCCCGCCAGATAAACCTTGCGTAACAGGCCCGTTTCACCGTCTCCCCTATACCAAAGCAGATCGCTCTCCGCAAACCCATCGGGGTGAAAACCGCCCACCTTAAACAGGATCGACTTATGGATGGAGAAATTGCAGCCGTAAATATCTTCTGGCCACCGGAGTTCCCTGATCTGGTCTCCCCTGTCAAGCAGACTTAGGTAGCCATGGAATCTCGACAACCATTCCGGAGGCTCCCTCTCGTACAAGGGTAGGGTTCTGCCGCCGACACATGCCACCTTTTGATCATTGTAAGGTTCAAGGATCGCTCCTAACCATCCAGGTGGTGCTAAGGCATCGTCATCTATGTACACAAGAATGTAGCCTCTTGCTGCTCTTGCTCCAGCATGGCGAGCATTATGCAATCCTCTTCTCGGTTCGTGGATGTAACGGACCGGAGGCCGACCATTTGGATTACACAGAGCTATGAGGTCCCTTGTGGTGCGTGGTGCGTTATCAACCACTAAGATCTCAAAATCATGACATGGGAGCTTCTGGGCCTTGACACTTGCCAGTGCGTCGAGCAGGAAACCGGGATGTTGGTAAGTCGTAGGAACGATAACTGAAACGTCCATTATGTAAACAACCCTTTTCGAGGTCTCAAGCAGGAGGTCCCTTCTTACTCTCTATGGAGGCAAGGACAAGACGGGACAGGCGTCTAAACAACTTTTTGTCTAACGTGAGGAGCAACACAATATAAACCCCTATTCCAGTCGAGACCAGGATTGTCAGCTCCAGCAGCTCTGGTGGATCCAAGCTGGTTTTGAGCAAGGTGTCCACCCCGAGCACGCACAGCGCCATACCTGTCGTCGCCGCAAAGGGTGTTCGGAGATGTTCCGCGAGGTCACGAGGCGTGACAGGAAATGTTTTAAACATCAGGAAGAACCACAAGCATACACCAACGACAACAACAGCTAACTTGACGTACACGAAGCTCGGCAAGCTGAACTGGGCCGCAGCGAGATAAGCTGGCACAGTATAGAGTAGTTTCGCCATCTGGAATTTGCTTACAATATCAGGGCTGCCTACCGCCCTGTAGGCATCAGGATTGACATTTACAATCCACGATAGAGCTTGAGCCAGGGCGAGGGTTCCTAATATGAATTCCATCCCGGACCACTTACTGCCAAATAGAATCGAAATTGCTGGCCGGGCAACCAAGAGCATCCCGACGCCGGCCGGCAAAGACGCGAGTGCGCTCAAACGAATCGCGTCAAGCAACGTTGAAGCCAGCAGCGCTCTATCCTTGCGAATTCTACTGAATGCAGGGTAAGCTATGGAGCTAAGTGGAGCTAGAATAATGGCCATAACCATTACAACTGTGTTATAGCTTACGACGTAGACTCCAAATTCACGGGTAGAAAAGAATCGCCCGACTATGGCATTGTCCCCTTGGACATAGAACCATGCAGCCAGGGCCTCGATGGTGACCCAGAAACCGAACACCAGTATTCGGCGGGTTACATCAGGATTGACATGAAATGTGGGCCGCCAAGAAAGGGCTGTCCACAGCAGAAGTGTTGATAAAAAAACGGAGGCCAGCTCTCCTATGACCAAAGACCACACCCCATAGCCGAGATAGGCCAGAGGAACGGTAAGGCACAGGGGTACCAGGAAGGAAGGCATGCTGACGTAGAAAAGTCTCTTGAAGTGAATTCCGCGTATCAGGGCGTTTCTGTGTACGGCCCCAAAGGCATCAAATATGAGCTTCAGGCCCAGGATGCGAACAATGGGCGTAGCGCTAGAGTTATTGAAAAACATGGCGATCATCGGCGCAGCGAAGACTAAGAGAGCGTAAAGAATCAGAATGCGAGCCAGGTTCGTCCAGAAAACGGCGTTGAATACATCTTGCTGATTTTCATCGCTTTGGATCAACGCTTTGGACATGCCAAAGTCTTGAAAAATCTGCAATAGGGAAAGTGTCGTCGTGGCCACAGCGACCAAACCAAAGTCAACAGGCGAAAGCAATCGAGCGAGGACGATGGTGGTGACCGGTGTAATGAAACGGGGTATTAGAGTTTGAAAATATGTCCACTTAACCGCGGCCAGCGATTTCTGCTTGATTTCTAGGGCCCCCTCAAGCTTTACTGCGGCCATAATGCGCCATTTCCCCGGCCTTGTCGGCCCAGTGGTTGTTTTTCCCGCATTTGCTGCAAAACTCTGACGGCTTCTCTAACAGCTGTCCGACTGCGCAACTCCAGTTCTGGCACGACATGTTCTAATGCGGCGCGGATTTCGTGCCGATTGGCTATGAAATCGGCCACCTGCGGCCAGACCGCTCCGAATTCTGCAAACTCCATGTCGGCTTTCACGAAGCAGCGTGGAAGCCCACACAAGTCAGCTAACCCCTTAAGTTTCGTTTGTTGGTAGATTCCGCTGGCCATGCCGAGAAATGGAACACGTTGCGATGCTGCGAAGACTGCAAAATGATAACGAGATCCTATTGCAACATCAGCGAGCCCAATAAGTCCTTTCAAGGTCGAATCCGGATATTCTCCATCAATACAACGGGAATGAGAGGCAAAAGACATTTTGGAGAGGATCTTTCGATTGAGTTCCCGGTCATCTGTAGTAGCGTTGTAGTCGGTGGCTATGAAATAGACTCTGGCATCATACCTCTGGACTAACTCATCTGCGATACGCGCCATCAGCTCGATTTCATTTGAAAGCCTTCCACTTCTGTCGAGGCCCTTAAACATTTTGAGAGAAGCCTTAAGATTCATCACGACTACCAGACTGCCCATCAATTTGTCTCGGTGCCAGCCTGTTTCCCTGTGGAAAAGATCCAAAGCATTCTCTTTGTTTATCGCCGGGATAGTCATGGCGTCATCGGCTGTATCCAGCATAATAGCCTTGCTCACTCCTATCGCAGCCAGCCGGGTCTTTGAAATACTCTTGTCTCTAAAGGTGATCATGTGAGCGTGATTAAGCGCAAACCTTGCGTACCATTTGTCGAATTTTCGATGAAAGGGGCCAATGGTTTGGCCCGAG
>JAFDIC010000203.1 GCA_019308525.1 Deltaproteobacteria bacterium | reverse complement strand
TTGCCGTTGATTTCCACGTAAGATTGCCTGGTCTCTTCCGGCTTGTTCCAGTACTCTTTCAACGTGTAAGGCGAGGTAACGAGGAGCTCTCCGCTCTCCCCTTGGGGCACAGGTTCCAGGGTCTCGGGATCCACAACGATGCACTCCCTGCTTTTCAGGGGCCTTCCTATGGTCGTGGGGCTCGGCTCGCCGGTGATAGGACTGTAGGTGACATGCCCCGCCTCTGTTGACCCATACACCTGGTAAATGGGTATCCCGAAGCGCTCCCTCCACCGATTGAAGACCTCCACCGGAAGGACGTCTCCGCCGCAGTAGCAGTAAGCAAGGGAACGGAGGTCATAGCGATCCAGCCGGTCATTTTCAAGGATCATCCTGTAAAGGGCAGGCACGCCCAGGAGCCAGCGTGCCCTGAAACGCTGTATGGTCTCAAGGATGGCATCCACCTGGGGAAGGGGCATGAGCAGGGTGGTGTTGGCCTTGTTGAGCCCGATGGCCATGAAAAATCCCAGGGCCATTATGTGGAAAAGGGGATTGACGGCTATGTAAACATCCCCTCCCTCTTTCAAATGGTCCCCTGCCACATCTTCCGTTACATCGTTTACGTAGGATGTCATTCCTATGTGATTGCCGGGCACTCCCTTTGGAAATCCCGTGGTGCCGCCGGTATAGAGGATATAGGCCAGATCCCTGTAAGGATCAATGTGAACCTTTTCCCTGTAAGGTTCATGTCTTAGAAGGGACTTGAAAAAACAGACTCCCTCGTC
The DNA here is from genome assembly GCA_019308525.1 of Deltaproteobacteria bacterium. The sequence goes on along the minus strand of JAFDIC010000203.1, from coordinate 6,409 downwards.
CTTCTCGACCTTACCGTGAGGATACTTATCAAAGAGGGTTCCCAGTGCCCGTTTCCAGGCAGGTAGCAAGTCTACCAAGTTGGTCACAATGACCCTCTTGAGAGGAGTGCGGGTCATTATCTCCTTCACATAACCGAAATTGGTATCAAGGCAGATAATGGTCTCTGAGCCCGAGTCATTGAGCATGTACTCTATCTCGTGGGAGGTATAGATGGGTGAGACAGGGACTATGGCGGCACCGATCTTCTGGACAGCGAGGAATGCGATCACCCACTGTATGCAATTGGCGATATAGATCATGACCCGGTCACCCTTGGAGATTCCCAGGTCCAGAAGGGAGCCTGCAAACCTCTCGCTCAGGTCCCTGAGGCGCGCGTAAGAAAACCGCTCGCCGAGATACACCACGGCGGTGTTACCAGGGTAGAGTCGACTCATGCGGTCGAACCGCGTGAAGATCAACTCGTTTTCCAAGATATCTTCTTGCCCGTAATTCATCTTCTGCGCCGCTGCTGGGAATCCGATTCCCCCCAGTTACACCCCTGCCTCCGACAAGAACCCTCGCAAGGGGACGTTTTCCGGATCCTTCTCCAGGAATCTTTGCCCGTTCATACCCCGAAGTATGCGGAGCGTACATCCGGGTTGTTCATCAGGTCATTCCTGGTTCCCTCCAGTACCGTTGCACCGTTTTCCAGTATGAAGCCGTAATCTATTATGGGCATTACAGGTCTTGCATACTGCTCCGTGATAATGATGGAGATCATCTTTTCCTCCCTGATCTCCCTGGTAGACCTCATGAGCATGGCCTGGATCAAGGGACTCAAGCCGAGCAAGGGCTCGTCCAACAGCAGCAGTCTGGGCTGTGCCATAAGGGCCCTTCCGATAGCCAGCATCTGTTGCTCCCCGCCGCTGAGGAATCCCCCGACTCGTTTCTTGAGTTTCTCCAGGGCCGGAAAGATCTTGAAGGTATACTCCATTGTCTCCCTTGCTTGAGCAGGGGATGCAAGAAAGCCGCCTATGCGAAGATTTTCAACAACCGTGCTCTCCGGGAAGATCCTCCGTCTCTCAGGGCATAGGATAATGCCCATCTTTGCGCGCTTGCTCGGTTTCAGCCCCGTAATGTCGTGACCGTCATACCTGATCTTTCCCAGCACCGTGATTCTTTCGCCACCGACCATCTCCTCCTTCTTGCGAATATCCTCCATGATACCGGAAAGCGTGTACATAAGGGTGGACTTGCCCGCGCTGTTGGCCCCGAATACCCCCACGATCTGGTTTTCGCCGCACCCCATGCTGACATTGTTGAGAGCAAGCATGTTCTCGTAAAAGACCATGAGGCTGTCTGCTTCAAGCATAGGTCATGACCTCCTCCACCTCCTGGGAGCCGAAATAGGCCTCCTTGACCCGATCATCCGCCATGACCTCTTCAGGGGTTCCTTCCATGATCTTCTCACCGAAGTTGAGGACCATGATCCTCCTTGCCACCTGGAACAGCTCCCTTAGCCGGTGTTCTATCATGACCAGGGTGATTCCTTCCATCTGGAGTTTTTCTATCAAGGGGACCATGCTGGCTATCTCGCTCATGCTCAGCCCGGAGAAGACTTCATCACACAATATCATCTCCGGCCTGAGGGCGAGGCAGCGCGCCAACTCCAGGCGCTTCAGGTAACCCGTAGGCAGGCTGGAAGCTGTCTTATAGGGGACAAAGGAATCCCGCTCAAAGCCTATTTCTTCGAGAATATCAATCCCCACGGTATTGCGGTCCCCCAATTTGCCTCCCCCCCTCCAGCCTCCCTTCCTCTTCGCCCGCGGAGAGAAGAGTGGGACCACGAGGTTCTTGTAAGCCGGAAGGCTGTAATAGGGGCGCATGATTTGAAATGTCCTGGTTATACCCATATCTGCAATCTTATGGGGCGGCTTCCTGCTTATGTCTTTGCCCCTGAACAGGACCCTGCCGCTCGTCATCTTCAAGAACCCTGTGATGCAGTTGATTAGAGTCGTTTTCCCGGACCCATTCGGACCGATAATCCCGAGTATCTCGGCTTCCCTGACCTCGAAGCTTACCTTGTTCAGGGCCACGATCCCGCCGAAGGCCTTGGTCGCCTCTCTTACTTCAAGGATAGGTTCCATTTTCACACCTTGACCCATCTCTCAAACTGGTGATACTTCCGTTGGCCGTATACCATGATTCCTTCGCTCCTGAACACGATAAATGCAACAAGGATGAGAGAATAGAATACAATGCGCAGTGTTCCGAAGGCCCTCAACACTTCGGAAATGGGCACCAGGATGAAGCACCCAAGCACGGAACCGACCAGTGTTCCGCTCCCGCCGATGACGGTCGCCGCAATGGGCAGAATGGAAAAATCCAGGGCGAACTGGGACATGCCCGCCCACATGTATATGTGCGCCAGGGATGCCCCGGCCAGGCACCCCATGAATGCCGATATGAAGACGGCCACTGCCTTGAAAAAGGTTATGCTGATTCCAGAAGCCCTTACCGCCTGATCGTTGTCCTTGATACCCCGAAAGACAAGCCCCACATCCATGTTGACGAGCCGTCTCATTCCAAAAAGGCACAGCAGGACCACGGAGAGCATGAAATATCGCTCGACCCACGGGTTCGGAAAACTGGCTACTCCTACTATCCCGTCTGTTCCGCCGAGGATGTTCAAGGCCTCGATTATTCGAGCAAATATGAGGGGATACATGAGTGTCACGATAGCGAAGTACACGCCCCTCAGGGGGAGACAGGGAAGCAGGAGCAACGTGCAGAGGACTGCTCCCCCCAGGCTTGCCAGGGGGATGGTGAGCAGGGGCGAAAGACCCAGTGATGTGTTCAGGATGGCAGCCAGATAGCTGCCGGCGCCTATGAAAAAAGCCCCGCCGAGGGAGACCAGGCCGACAAAGTGGGCCAGGAAATCAAAGCTGAGGGCCAAGAGGGCGTAAATACAGACGATGGAGACCACCCTTTGCCAGTACTGGCTCCCCAGGACAAGAGGCAACACCAGCATCCCGATTATCAGGATTGCCCTGGGTAGAGTCAGGTAGGACAACTCCCGCCATGACATGAGAGAATAGATGCCTTCGGTGCGAACCTTGATACCTCGATCCAGCCTTTCTCTCCGCCTAAGCTCCTCGTTCAACTGTCACACCCTTTCTTCAAGCTCTTTCTGCCGTCCAAAGAGGCCTGAGGGTCTCAGGATAAGGGTCAGTATTATGGCTAGGAGGGCGACCACCATCTGGAAATGGGATCCAAGGTACACCACGGTCAAGATCTGGGCAAAACCTATGATGAAGGCAGCCAAGACCGCCCCGAACCAGCTCCCCAGGCCCCCGACGATACATACGGCAATTGCGAGGACAAGCACATTGTATCCCGCCTCGACCACGATGTTCCCCAGGGGCAGCAGTAGGACCGCACTCATGCCTGCCAGGGTGGACCCGAAGGCCATGGCCACTATGGCCATGAAATCGGAATCAATCCCCAGCATCAACGCAGCCCTCTCGTCCTGGGCCATGCCTTGCAAGGCCAGACCGATGCGGGTATAGTGGGTAAAGAGCCAGAGAAGACCTACTACTGCGGCACCTATGACCACAACCAGTACGCGATGCGCATCTATCGGGACCCCGGCGATGAACAGCGTCCCTTCCATGAACGGTGGCAGGGTATAGGATGTGCCCCTGAATCCCCCCCACCTGAAACCCTCCAGGATGGCCAGCCCAATGGCGTAAGAGGCGATTATCTCTGATATGGCCATGCCCCTGACCCTTATCAGGATAAGACGGTAAATGAGAGAGCCGACAAGGCCGGTTGTGATCATTGCCAGGATGATGCTCAAGGCGTAGTTCAGGCCGAGGCCCCGAAGGAAACTCCAGGTGATAAACCCGCTCACCACGTAAAGTGCGCCATGGGCAAAGTTGGGCAACCTGCTTATTCCGTAAACCAGGGCAAATCCCAGGGCCATAAGGGCCAGGGCAACACTGTTAAACAGGCCGTAAATCAATACTTCCATCAGCTACAGGCCACTACTCCATCCAGGGCGGCAGCTTTATTTCACCCATTGCGATCTTCGGCGGAAAGACCACCACGCGTTTTCCCGCCTGCCACTGGAACACGGTTCCCACCACACCCTCCTGGGGATCCAGGCTGGGGATCACCTGGTGGCTCCTGGGATCAAACCTGATGCGGCCATATACGCCCATCATGTCCGTCTTCTCCAGCGCCTTTATCAGGGCATCGGGATCAAGGGTACCCGCCCTCTCAATGGCGTCCTTGAGCACGTAAGGTGCCATGTAACTACTGGAGGTGCCGTATCCTTCCGGTTCTATGTTCCATCTCTTCTTGTATGCCTCTACAAACTTCATGGTCCAGGGCGTGGCATTGCTCGGAGCATTCCCTGCATTCACCACGTTGGCAAGGGTGTATTCCCCTTTGCCTTCGGTGGCCTTCCAGAACCCGGGTTGCTCTGCGGGTTCAATGATGGACCCAAAGGGCAGGGCAGGGATCTTCATGTCGTACCATTGTTTGAGAAGGATAGAGGTCTCCGGCATATCCATCCAGATCAGGATGACCTGGGCCTTTTTCCTCCTCGCCTTTAACAGGCCCATGGAAAAGTCAGTGGTCCCTGTAGGGTAGATTTCGGGCTTTCCAAGGACGGTCCATCCCTTTTTGGCCATTAGCTTGGCGATGATCCCGCCCCCGGCCCTGGCATGTGCCACGTCCTGTATCATGATGAACAACCGGTTGAGGTTGAACTTCTCTCCTATCTGAAGGAGACAGGGAATGATCTCCCCGGTCACCATCCATACTGCTTCACCCGTTATCCTGAAGGAATATTTATACTTTTCATATTCTTTGGCAACTCTCTTGTGGTAGGCAGGGGTCAAGACGCCAGTAGTGAGTATGGAGATCTTCCTGTGTTTTGAGAGAATATCCATGGCGGCCAGTGCAGCTTCCGACCTGACAGGCCCTCCCATTATGAAATCCGCCTGCTTTTCCAGTATGAGCTTCTCTACCACCAGCAGGGCCTCGCTCACAGGAACACCCGGTTCAAGGTCCCTGGTATCCATCACCTCCAGTTTGAAGGGACGTTTTGTCCCCCCAACGTTCACGCCTCCCCTGGCATTTATCTCTTCAATGGCCAGGGTCATGGCCCTCTGCGCATCCCAACCGTAGAGAAACGAAGTGGCCAGTGGAGCACCAATCACGATAGGCCTCTGAGCCAGGGCAAGGCTTGCGGGCTGGAACAACAGGACCGCTCCCAGGAAACAAACCAAAACTCCAAAAATTCTAGCCTTCATTTCACTCCTCCTTGGATATTGGTTAAAGGGTTGAAATAGATCTGACGAGGTCGTAAAAAGCCAAAATAGGGATGGCAAAGAAAAAAGCTTCAAGGAGTATTCAAGTTGAGCCTGCGAAGTCCCGCTTGTGGGAGCACGCGAATCCCGTGTGATCACCGCCAAACAGCGCCGGTATCTGCGAGAGGCGTACTTAGCATATGCCGCAGTCACAACGGGGTGAAGCGCAACGGAGAAATTGGACCTTTTACGAAGCCATCAGACCTGACCTGGCAAAAGGAGTTATAAGGCAGTGATGTCTACGCACCTTCCTCTCCATACTTGTTTCGATAGACCCTTGTATCCTTTCTGGGTGGTGGCTTTGATTGACCTGAGGGTCTCCCAATGGGTATGACACCGGCTATTTCTCTGTCTTCGGGTATGTTCAGGGTCTCTTTCAGTCTTTGTGGTTCGAACCAGGTGAACCACAGGGAGCCATACCCCATATCTGCTGCACAGAGCATCATGTTCTGAATGCAGGCGGAGGCGGCCTGCAAAGCGCCGTATTCCTGTCCGAAGAAGGCACCCAGGCCGGACCTTTTCGGGTCATACAGCACGGCAACCAGCACCGGGGCCTGTTCGAGAAACCCCATATCATATTTGTTGACCCATCCAGGACCCCCATTTTCAATTACCTTCTTCTTCGCCTCTTCAGCAACACCTTTGATCTGTCTTTTTGTCTCCCTCTCAGTAATGACGATAAATTCCCACGGCTGGAGGTTTAGCGGATTCGGCGCCCATCGACCCGCATCCAAGATGGCACTCAGGTCATCTTCCCCCAGTCCTTGCTCCTCGTAGGCGCGACAACTCCGCCTCTCCTTGACCAAGTCTTTGAATTCCATGGCGTCATCCTCTCTCTTGGTGGTGGTGATTCTTGGGCATTTATGTATTTGGGTGATGAACCAAGCACAAGATTCAGGTTAGCGGAAAAGTGTGAACGACCTTATGTAAAAGGAAAAAGTAAAAGTATATGTCTTTTGATCGAGGCCTCTGTGTTGGCCACTGAAAGCCAAGAGTCTTCTGTGAGCCAAAACCACCAAAAAACCCGAGTATTGCCCGGCTGGAAACAAAT
>JAFDIC010000202.1 GCA_019308525.1 Deltaproteobacteria bacterium | reverse complement strand
CAGGACCTTGGGGTTTTTGTCGTTGTGACAATGGACAAGAAACACTTCAGCGTCTACCGCGCTGGCAGGAAAACTTTCTCGATCATTCCTGATTAGAAGTTAGCGGCCCCGAAAGGGGAGGCGTTTATTCTCTCTCTCTGGATTTAGTTCCCCCCAGCTTGCTGCGATGGTTGTGTATAACAGCCCTGGATGTGTCATGGACTTGAAGGTATCCAGGAGCCAGGAGTCAGAATCCAGAAGAACAAGGCAAATACTAAGCCCTTTGCATGGTTGTCTTATTCCGGCCCCTGAATTCTTGATACCTCGTTGCTTGCCGTGGGGGCGTTCATTGGGTGATCCCGGAAGCTTGACAAGGAGGCCGGTTATATAGGATAAATTCCCTGTGGCAGTATTCCCGGGGGGCATCTGGGCCCTGATACTCCGCCCGTGAGAGGGATTGCGGGTGCAGTGATTTCTTGTGTGCATATATAGAGAAAGGGAGGGACATATGGCCATAAGCAAAGAACTTCTGGATATTCTTGCGTGCCCCAAGTGCAAGGGTGACATCTACCTTAACGAGACGGGAGACGGGTTGATCTGTGACAAGTGTAAGCTCCTTTACGAAATAAGGGATGACATCCCGGTGATGCTCATAGACGAGGCAAAGCCCGTAGAGTGACGGACAGGGATTTTCTTAACAGCGCACTTGAACGAATCCCGGCCTTTCGCAGGAATGATGGAAACCAAGGAAAAAGACGCTGTAAAGCAGAAATCCGAGAAGAAGGTCTCGGAAATTATCGAGCTCCTCGAAGCCCTGGGCAGTGAGGATTCTAAAGCTGGAGAGGTGTTTGACCAAATCAAGTCCCTTTACTCCGGGCTTGATCCGGCGGAAAAGAAGGACCTTTTCTGCGATATGGTGAAAAGGATCGAGGTGAGGAGAGAAGAGGTCTTCCCCTGTGTTGAGAAGATAGTGATGTTGGGGGGTGATGATACAGATTTCCCCGAACTCCTGGCCGACTTGAGGGAATGCACTGCCTCACCGAGAATGAAGATCTTCAGGAGGATGGCACAACTGCCCGGAGGTCTAAAATTCATGCTGGAGTTCAGAGGTGATCTTATCTCCGTGCAGCGTTTTTCCGATGTCAGCTTGAGGCCTCTTGACACAGACCTGGTATTGCTCTTTGAGATGTGGTTTCAAGAGGGGTTCTTGTACCTGGAAGAAATAACCCTTGATTCGGCCTACCGACAAATAGAGCTGATCAAGAACAGTGACCTGGTACACCCCATGACCAGCATCGAAGAAATGGGGAAGCGCCTGGGGAAAGACAGAAGATGCTTTGCCCTGTATCATAGACTCCTGCCTTACGAACCCGTGATCTTCATAGAAGTGGCCCTGACAAAGGGTATGGTGAGGAGAATATCCGACATCCTGGAAAGCAAGGAAATGGAGGAGGGTGAAGGGGACAGGGATACCGCAATATTCTATTCCATAAACAATACGCAACACGGCCTCGCCGGCCTGGGCATGGGAAAGGTGTTGATAGGTCAAGTGCTTGATTATCTAAAAAAAGACCAGGAGCAGATAAAGACATTTGCTACCCTGAGCCCCTTGCCAGGGTTTTGGGAGAATTATTTGAAACCCATTCTCCAGGGAAAGGATGAACTCTTCAATTTGAAGAAGAAGGATCTTCCCGCCTATTTTTCCAAAAAGGAGATGGCAAGGCTAATTGCCTCAGGGAAGGTTGAAGGGAATCTTGAGGATGAGGAAAAACGGCTGGGAGAAGCACTGCTCTCCATCCTCTCGGGAGAGGAATGGGTGGAGGACGAAGAAGTTAGGGTGGCCCTACGCAGGCCTCTTGTCAAGATAGCCTACGACTACATAACAAGGGAAAGGGACAGCAGGGGGAGGCCCTTGAACCCGGTCGCCAATTTTCACATGGGCAACGGGGCTACGATTTCACAGAAGCACGTGAATTTTCTGGGAAATCCTTCTTCGAAGGGCCTGAGGGAATCCTGCGGTATCATGGTCAACTATATCTACAGCCAAAACTGGTTGAGTCAGATAAGGAAATCCATTCGATTGTTAAACAGATTTGGGATCAAGGGTATTGTCGCAAGGCGCTGAGGATTCCCCCCGGGTTCCTACATGGAGATTGACAAATGGATGCGTATTCAGAATTAAAGGAAATCGTTGGTTCGGAGAATGTATTCACCGATCGGGTGGAATGCCTGTGCTATTCACGGGATATGTCAGTTCATCAAGGGGTGCCTGATGCCCTTGTCTTCCCCGGAACGACGGAACAGATAGCCCAGATAATGAAGCTGGCATCCAGGGAAAAGATCCCTGTGGTCGCCCGTGGGTCGGGCACAAGCGTCACAGGGGCGGTGCTACCCGTAAAGGGTGGGTTTCTATTGGATCTCCATCTCATGGACAAGATTGTGGAGATAAACAGGGAGGATTTCTACGCGAGGGTCGAGCCGGGAGTGATCTGCATGGACCTGAACCGGGCCCTGGCAAAGAATGACCTGATGTTTCCTCCCAATCCAGGGAGCGAAGTCATAGCCACCATAGGGGGAATGGTGTCAACGAATGCAAGTGGTCACAGGGCCGTAAAGTACGGTACGACTCGTGACTATGTGAAGGGGCTGAAAGTGGTGCTTGCCGACGGGACCGTGTTAGAGACAGGGACCACGGCTCCCAAGACTTCCCTGGGTTATGACCTGACACACCTGTTTTGCGCAGCAGAGGGAACCCTGGGCATAATTACTGAGATAACGGTGAAGATAGAGCCGAGGCCGGAATATGGAGCCCTCGCCCTGGCGATCTTCGGTGATCTGAACCAGGCTGGAGATGCAGTAGCGGAGATCAGCAAGTCCGGTATCAAGTTGGCGGGGTGCGAGATACTGGACAAATTCAGCCTGAAGGTGGTGGAAGAGGCCCTGGGGAGGGACGTAAGTGGAATAGAGGCAATGCTGCTCATTGAAGCGGACGGGCCCAGGGATGTTGTCCTCAGAGATATGAAGGGGATAGAAAAGATATGCAGGGATTACAATGTCCAAGAGTTCGACTGGACGGATGATCCTTCCAAGAGGGAAGAGATGATGCTGGCGCGGGGACGCCTTGTCCCCACCCTTTCCAGGATTGAGCCGGGTAACCGGCTAATAGCCATTGCCGAAGACCCTGGTGTGCCATCAAGTAAGATCCCCGAGACCATTAGAAAGGCCCAGGCAATCGGAGAAAAATACAATCTGCGAATAGCCACTTTTGGCCATGTGGGGGATGGCAACGTCCATACCACGTTCGTCACGAACGTGAGGAGCCGGGAAGAATGGGAAAGATTAAGGGCCGCAGCAGAGGAATTAGTGGGAATCGCTCTGGAAATGCGCGGGACACTGAGCGCCGAACATGGCACCGGTCTGGCCAGGGCCCCCCATATAGAAAAACAGCTGGGCCCGGGGCTGGAGGTAATGAGGAAGATCAAGCAGGCCCTTGATCCCGACAATATTTTGAATCCAGGTAAAATGGGGCTCGAGGAGCGCAGAGCAGACATCTACGATTACTTCACGTTCAAACCGCTGGTAGAGGACCCGGAAGGCAAGAACAGCTTCGGCGAAGAGCTGGATAACGAGGTCCTCGCCTGTATCCATTGCGGCTTTTGCAGACTGGGGTGCCCTACCTTTTCGGTCACGCACAGGGAGTCCAGGAATGCCAGGGGAAGAAACGCCCTGGCATTTTATCTCCTGACCGGTACCATAGACAGTTCAGAGGAACTTTCCCAGGCCTTTTACAGTTGTACCACCTGCCAGGCCTGTACCTACTTTTGCCCCGCACAGATAAGAGTTGACGAAGTTGTGGAAGGGGTGAGGAAAAAACTCTACCAGGATGGCTTTGTGCCCGATTCCATCCGGACAGTGAGCGAGAATATCATAACTACGGGTAATGTTTACGCGAGTGCCAGGGATGCAAGGATAAACGTATACCCGGCAGGTCTCAGGGAAAAGGCGATCAAGGGCACGCTCAAATCGAAGGCTGAAACCCTGCTGTTCATGGGCTGTGTTCCAAGCTATCTTGACATGAAGATGGTGCCCAGCCTGGTAAGGCCCCTGGATGCCGCAGGCGTTGATTACACCACACTTTCCACAGAGGAAAACTGTTGCGGCTTCCCCCTGTACCTGATGGGGTCTGATCTCTTTGAGGAGCACGCAAAGGGCCTGAAGGAACACATTCTAGCCACCGGCGCCAGGGAAATAGTTACGCCGTGTGCGGGTTGTTACAAGACCTTCAAGAAGATCTATCCCCAACTGGGGGATTTTGACATGGAGGTGTGGCATTCGGTCCATTACCTTTTGAGACTGGTAAAAGAGGGGAAAATAAGGTTTCAAGGGGACCTGGGAAAGAGGGTCACCTACCATGACCCCTGTGACCTGGGTCGTGCCTTTAAGATCTTTGAAGAGCCCAGAGAAATCCTCAAGAGTATACCGGGGCTTGAATACAGGGAGATGGCCAGGAACAGGCTTCAGGCCCGTTGCTGCGGCGGGGGCGGGGGAGTCCAGGCCCATGACCCGGACCTGGCCGTAAGGATGGCAGCGGAGCGGGTACGAGATGCATTGGCCGTGGAGGCCGAGATCATAGTTTCAGGTTGTGCTGCTTGCAAGGACAACCTGAAGAAGGGAGCAAAGGCTATTCCCAAGGAGGAGAGGGGCAAGATCAAGATCATGGACATTACCGAAATTGTGGCATCTGCAATGGGGCGGTAATATCCATGGTCCTTGCACTTCAAAATTTCATGGAATGAGATGAGGTTCCTTGGGCCTGGGGAACGGTTTGAAAGCCCCGGGGAGCAGAGCATCCCAATGACGCTAAATCAATGAAGGCATCTCAGCAAGAAACGAAATAGGCTAATTTGAGTGAGCTAGATATTGATCGAATTAGCGCAAAGAGCTTGTGCCAGGGGAAGGAGGGGTTTGCCATGATGAAAAGCAGGTGGACGAACGTAGGGGTGGTCTTGAAAATGAACAGGATAAACTACCCCGATAGCCTGGGGTGGCAGGACAAGTTCAAGGAGTACACCTTCAAGGAGTGGGACGAAAGATCTTGCAGGCTGGCCAACGGGCTTGCGGAGCTGGGGGTCGGACACAGGGATACCTTTGCAGTGATCTCCTACAACAGGGGAGAGTGGATGGATATATACGCTGCGAGCGCAAAGGGAGGGCAGATTGTTGTCCCGATAATGTTCAGGCTGGCCGGGCCCGAGATAGAGTATATCGTCAACCATTCAGAGTGCAAGGCATTCATAGTGGAACAACCCTTTGTAGAACTCATAGACAGCATCAGGGATAGACTCCCAGTTCCACAAGACTCCTATATCTACCTGGGCGAGGACCCTGTGCCGGAGGGCTACCTGGGTTACGAACAGTGGCTGGCCCGCTCATCATCCGAGGAGCCTGGTATTATGGTGGATGGGGCGGACACATGGACCATAATGTACACTTCCGGGACCACCGGGCGGCCCAAGGGGGTGGTGAGGACCCACGAGAGTTACATGGCCCAATACGTCCTGAACAATATCAACATAGGCGTGCGCCCGACGGACAAGGTGATGCTCGTTATGCCCATGTGTCACGTGAATTCCATATTCTACTCCTTCGCCTATACCCTGGTTACAGCGCCCGTATTCGTCTACAACATGGTCAGCTTTGACCCCGAAGATTTGCTGAGGACCATAGAGAGATACAAGATTACCTTTACATCCCTGGTCCCAACCCACTATATCATGATGTTGGCCCTGCCGGAGGAGATAAAGAACAGTGTAGATGTCTCCTCCATCCGCCAGTTGCTGATCTCCTCCGCACCCGCCAGGAAAGACCTGAAGCTGGCCATAATGGAATATTTCAAGAACGCCGAGTTATGGGAGGCCTATGGAAGCACGGAAGGGGGACTTGTCACATTGCTGAGACCGGAAGATCAATTCAAGAAGCTGGGGTCAATAGGGAGGGAGATATTCGGGACAGACAGGATCAGGATCTTGGATGAGAATAGAGAAGAGGTGCCTGATGGTGAGGTTGGGGAGTTGTTCTACAGGACCCCCATGATGTTCAGCGAATACCTGAAGGAGCCGGAAAAGACCGAGGAGGCCTTTGAGGGGGAATGGTCCTCTGCCGGCGATATGGTCAGGCGCGACCCGGACGGTTACTATGTCTTGGTGGACAGGAAGGCCAACATGATCATTACCGGCGGGGAGAACGTGTATCCCTCGGAAGTTGAAAGTGTCGTTGGCGCCCACAGGGCGGTGAAGGATGTGGCGGTTATCGGTGTTCCCGATGAAAAGTGGGGCGAGGCCGTGAAGGCCGTCGTGGTGTTACACCAGGGTTTCGAACCGGGCGAGGCGCTTGCAAAGGAGATCATCGATAGCACTCGGGGTAAGCTCGCGGGCTTCAAGAGACCAAAATCCATTGATTTTATCCATGATGAAGATATGCCCAGGACACCCACCGGGAAGGTACTACATCGTATTCTAAGGGAGAGATACGGAAAATGGAGTGACCAGGCCTGAACGGAATAGCTTGATTTTTGCACCGTCATGATATATAGGGTGCACAGGTCGAAAGGGGACAGAATACAGGCAGAGAACCGTCCACAGAAGAGGATATCACAACGATTTCAGGAGGGAAAATAGATGCTCACAAAAGCTTTCATACCTTACAATGGATATTATTCGTCTCCGTTCTGTAGATGGCAAGGATCCATGGCGAACGAAAACTCAATTGTCCTGGGCGCCAAGACTGCGAGGGATTGGATGCTGAAAAGGGACATCGATCCCACCATACTTGATTACCTCTACTATGGTACCACCGTAGCCCAGCACCACATGTTTTTCAGTCACGCCTGGTCCGCAGCCATGATCGTTGACAATGCCAAGCCGCTGCCTGCCTTGATGGTGAACCAGGCCTGCACCACTTCCACTACCTGCATTCATCTCTGCGCGGTCAACATTGAAAACGGGCTCTATGACACGGCCTTTGCCCTGATGTCAGACCGTTGCTCAAACGGCCCCCATACGGTCTGGCCCAACCCGCTGGCACCCGGAGGAGAGGTGGAATCCGAGAACTGGATGATGGACAACTTCAACAACGATCCCAACGTGGGCCTAAAGATGATACAGACAGCGGAGAACGTGGCAAAAGAGATAGTGGTAACGAAGGAGGAGTGTGACGAGGTCACCTTGAGACGTTAT
>JAFDIC010000637.1 GCA_019308525.1 Deltaproteobacteria bacterium | reverse complement strand
GCAATTGAGGCCGCTACGTGCATATCACCTTGGGCATTCCTGAAGATGTATTCAACGTTTACGCCTTCTTTGAAGCCTTGCGCCTCCATGCCGTCTACAAACCCCTTGCGACCGATATCAAGGGCGGGGTGGGTGACTATCTGCGTCATGCAGATCTTGTAAACTTTCTTCCCTGCACATACGCCTGTCGCAGGAAAGACAAAAACTAACATCAATGCTAGGCAAATGATGCTGACAAATGTCCATGCTCGAATCTTTTCCATCTTAAACCTCCTCTCTGGTCTATCAAAAAATTTGTTCACCTTTGAAATTCTGCCCAAAAATTATCTTGTAGGTTGACCCGTGAACATAACTCACCTTTCTCCCTCAACCGAAGCCTGTCACTAAAGGCAGTTTTGAACATTGGCAACACTTAAGGCCTGAGGAGATTGATACCCGCCGACACCAATTCTTCCGAATGTAAGCGGATAAAGCCTTTTGTCAACAAAAACCCTCAGCAGATTATGCGCAGTTATCTATGTCGCTGTGTAGATCTCTTTACCGTACCTTCATTTGTCTCGATCACCCAGGATATCCTGGCGTATTCGTTCCCGCGGTGTGAAGTGCACGTGCAAAGTCTTCGCCGGTTTCTTGCTCAAGCTCACCCCGAGATGTGGCAACCTGGAATCAAAATAGACAGCATCTCCTCTGTGCAGCACAACATGTGTCTTCCCAAGGATAATCTTGGCCTTACCTTCCAGCATTCCTGGCCGGCATGGCTTTGCAGATTCATCCTCTTTTCTTCCCCAATCAAAGTGGTAATAGCCGGTTCCATTACCTGATTCTCAAATCCCTCTGCCAATAGTTCCACATCGTAGGATGGGACACCCGAGTCTTTTGGAAAGCTTCTCACCTCCCTCTTGCCCTTTCTTGAAACGACATAATACTTTTCTCCTTCATATTGAAAAAAGTAGGAGAGATCCACCTTAAGGGTTGCAGCCATTACCTCCAGTGTCCTGAGGGATGGAAGCACCTTGCCGTTGATCAGAGACGATAGAAATGCACGGGACAATCCAGTCTGGTCTGCAAGCATGGAAAGAGAAACTCCCACTTCGTCCTTTCTCTTTCTGAGCCTGGCCCCGATTACGTGCTCAAGGGAACCCACCACTGCCTTGGGGCGGATGAAGTATTCCAGGTCAATACGTAATGCGTCTGCTATTATTTTCAGTCTAGGAAGAGACGGAATTATTTGGCCGTTTTCTATTTTTGACAAAAAGGAAACAGAGAGCCCTGTCTTGTCAGCAAGCATCTTCAAGGTGAGCCCTGCCTCTTTTCTCATATTCGAAAGGTTCCCACCGACTCTTGTTGCTAATTCTGATCTCAACAGATCTCCCCGAGAGGTACTCCAAGCGGATCGTCGTCATTGCTTCGCACCAGCGTATTTGTAAAATGAAGGTATTCTTATGTCAAGCTGGTTTTTATTTTGCATATAATCTTTTTTACTCTAAATCAAAAAACGACTCATGTCCCTTGTCGGCTTGGCCTGGATGGAAACAAGCCATTCCAGTGCATGTCAGGCAATAGGCCCTCCTTGCTGGGGGTCATTCAGTAATGTCCATCCAGGCTTTTCGGGTGTCCACGGTGATTGTCCATGCAAATTCGTGTTGACAATCATCGAAAAGTTCCATAGAAACCAAGAGAAAACCCGTTCTTGACAAAGGTTAATAGCAAGATTGGTTGACTCGCAGAATGCCATGCCAGCGATGTTTGTGGAAAGCGTCAGATCCGATCTGTGCTTGGGACATCCCGACCCACTGGAGAGGACTGAACCTGTTACTCACCTTCGAGATGCTGCTGTTCTGCGCGAAACCGCTAAGCCCTGGGTGGTTTCCCCGAACATGGATTCTGGCATGAGTTTTTCCTTTAGGCACCAACAATCATGAGTTGTCCTTTTGTTCACCAGTTCTCAAGAAGGAGGTCAAAAATGGAAAGAGGAAGATTGACGGTATCTGTTTCTACCTTCATGGCGTTAGCCCTAACCCTGTCTCTCTTTGTCTT